>JASIBM010000387.1 GCA_030045175.1 Streptosporangiaceae bacterium
ACAGAGTGGATGGCCGACCTTTTGGCAGAGGCCGTAGCCGACACCGGCGTCGCCGGCGCTGTGCTCAGTGCCGGGCAAGCCATCGACCCAGAGGCGCCCGAGGAAGAGTACGTCGGCACCAGTGGCATCGTCGGGCTGAGAACGCGACTGGATCCGCTCCGCTTCCGAGAGACCATTATCGTTCCGCTGTCACCGGCCGGAGCCCATCACAGTCAACTGTGGAGGGACATCTACCAGGTCGAGACCCACTGGCTGCAAGATGCACTGGTGTCAGCGTCACTCCCGACCTTCGAGGAGATCAAGCGCGGCTGATACGTATCATCGAAGCCCTCCGCCAGGGCCACCGCTAGGACACGTATAGGACACAGCCAGCCGCATCTGGCCGCCCGAACCCGCATACAACCGCATACCGCCAACCAACCCGAAGCGCCTCTGACCTAGCTGTTACCACACGTCAGAGGCGCTTTACCTGGGCGGACGAGCGAGTGGGGCGGGTGGGGATCGAACCCACGACCGGCGGATTATGAGTCCGCTGCTCTGACCGGCTGAGCTACCGCCCCGAGACGCTAGGGGTGCACACTACCGCAGCGGACGCCGCCTCGCGACAGCCGCCAGGCGCGACCAAGACGGTCGCGCCTTAATCCGCGCCAGTTAACCTGACGCTGAGCTGCATCGCCATGGCGTGCTCCACCAGGCAGATGAGCACGTCCTTGGTCGAGGCCCGGTCCCTGGCGTCGCACTGGACGATCGGCACCTCACGCCCGAGCGACATGGCCTCCCTGACGTCGTTGACGGCGTGCGGGAAGTCCCCGTAGAAGCCGTTGATGGCGACGATGAACGGCAGGTTCGCCGACTCGAAGTAGTCAACCGCGGGAAACGAATCGGCCAGCCTGCGGGTGTCTACCAGGACAACGGCCCCGATCGCGCCCTGGATCAGGTCATCCCACATGAACCAGAACCGGTGCTGACCAGGAGTCCCGAACAGGTACAGGACGAGCCCGGCGTCGAGCGTGACCCGGCCGAAGTCCATCGCGACGGTCGTGGTGGTCTTGTCCGGGGTGTGCGACAGGTCGTCCACGCCGTCGCTGACCGAGGTCATCACGGCCTCTGTGGTCAGCGGGGTGATCTCTGAGACCGAGCCGACGAACGTGGTCTTCCCCGCGCCGAAGCCACCGGCCACGACGATCTTGACAGACGTCACGGCGGCGTCTGCCTCAACGGCAGGTACGGCCCTAGAGCTTGCGAAGTCCACTTAGCACCCTTTCGAGAAGGTTGAGGTCCGGCCGACCCTGGGCGTAGTCCGCCTGGTGAACCCGGACCAGTCCTTCCATCGCCATGTCGCCGATCAAGACCCGGGCGACACCGAGCGGCATCCGCAACACGGCGGAAATCTCAGCCACCGACCGCCAGTCCCGGCAGCACCCAAGTATCGACTGGCATTCCGGGCTTAGCGCGGACAGATCGCGGGCCTCGTACGCGGTGGCCGACACCATCGCCTCGATCTGCAACTGATAGCTCGGCTTGGTGCGCCCTCCGGTCACGGCGTAGGGGCGGACCAGCGAGCTGCGGTGATCCGGGCCACCCGACCCGGATCCCCCCGTCAGCGCCGCGCCAACAACGGCCCCGGGCAGCGAGGAATCCGGCCCCAGCAGGCCAAGGCCCGCAGTACCGAATCCGGGCATGCCAAACGCGGCAGTGGTCGGCGCGCCATGATCGTCAGGCGCGTATGCGCCATTCTCGCGTCGCTCGGATGGCACCGACCGCCGGCCCTCCGCCCCCAGTTCGGACATGCCGTCGTCGGTCATCCACTCATCTGGGTGGGGAACCGACACCGTTCGCTCCTGTCATTACCTGCCGACGCCAGGCCAGCTCGGGGGGGCAGTGCCCCGCATGTCAGGCGTGAGCGCGCTCCCCACGCGCTCCACCATTAGCGCCATCTCGTAGGCCACCAATCCCATGTCGCAATCGGCCGCTGCGAGCACCGCGAGGCTAGAACCATCGCTGATGGCCATCACGATGAGCAGCCCGCGCTGCATCTCCACGACCGTCTGAGAGACTGCCCCGCCCTCGAACACCCGGGACGCGCCCTGGGTGAGGCTGGTGAGGCCGGACGTAACTGCTGCGAGCTGATCCACCCGCTCCGGCGGGAAGCCCTGCGAGAATGCCATCGGCAACCCATCGGAGGACACGACGATGGCATGCGCAACCGAGGGCACCCGCTCGACAAAGTTCGTAACCAACCAGTTGAGATCCTGTGCTGGACGGGTTAGCGGACTCACCAGCGATCCTTCCTTTCGCGACGGGTGCGCGACATGACTACGCAATCGGCCCATGGCGCGGGCGGCCGATCCTGCGACAAAACTCGTGTACTTACTTGCATGACTGTGCCAGCGCCATCATGTCACCCATCACTCGGAACATCGCCCGTTCCAGCCCCCCTGTCAATGCCACTCGCGGCCCTGCCTTCGCGCATCCCACGTTGAAGGCTAGCGAATCGCTCTCTGGTCGCGGCGGGCGAACGGACCGGCGCCGGGACCGTCGGCGCATCCGCCGCCGTCCCAGGGATCAGGTTCGCCTGCGGCACCCGTCGCGGCAACCCGGCCAGCGTCATCCCCCCCGAGGCCGGCATCGCCGCGGCCTCGGCGGCACGCCAGCCCTCGTCGCCCGCGGAGACCCAGACCGGTCGGGGCCCTTCGGCGGTCATGCTATCCGTGTCGTCACCGCCGTCCCGCCAGTCCATCGACGGCCGACCGCGCCGGAACCAGTCCGACTCAACCGCCTCGAAGATCGGCAGTCTGTTCTCCTCCCTCAGTGACACGGCTGGCGGCACGATCACGTCGTTGGCCGCGGACCCAGACTGGGCGCTCTGAGTCCGGAATGTACCACTAACCGGCCGCAGCTCGGCGACAGGCGCGCCCAGGACGGAGTGGACCGGCCTGGAATCGGTGGACTGCTCGCTCGCCCAGACGGCCGCCAGCGGCGGGACGGCCTCGACGGGTGGCTGGGCTGGCCACCGGCCGTCGGCGGCTGGCTGCCACGGATCGTTGGCATTCGCGGGCACAACAGGACCCGCCGCCCGGTCTCGGCTTTCTGACTGATCATTGGCGGGGCGCGGCGAAGGCGACGTGGGCGAGGACCACTCACCCGACGACCGCCAGTCGGCCTGGCCCCCCCCGAACACCGGTATCGGCCCGGTGCCGGCGCCCGCTGGCTCGTCGCCTAGTGACGGCTGATCCGCCGACGCGGCCCAGGCTGGCGCGACCACCGGAGGCGAAGGCTCGCCAGGCCCGAAGGGCGCAGTCCCGTAATGATCGGGCCCGTACTGATCGGGCCCGTACTGATCGGGCCCGTACTGATCGAGTCCATCCTGAGCGGACCGGACGGCCGGGATCGGGCCCGTCGTGAACATGCCGGGGTGGGGACCCGCGCCGGGAACCCGCTGCGGCCCGAGGCTGACGCCACCATCGGCCGGCAACGGCGTGAACCTAGGCGCGCGCGCCGCGGCGACCTCTTGCTCAGTGGCCGAACGGTCGGAGCGATCCAGATAGCCTCGCTCACCTTGGTCACCGTTGGTGAGACTGCTCGGCCTCGCCCCCCGGCCGGGCCACGTGGTCTCACCAGGCTCGATCGCTATCAGCGGCGACCGCTCAGGCAGCACGCTCGGCCTGCCCGTCCTGGACGTGCCGTCCTCCACGACCACCTCGTCGGGCAGCCACACGAGCGCGGTCAGGCCAGAGCCTGTGGCCGACCTCAGCCTGATCCTGATGCCGTGCCTGGCGGCTAGCCTGGCCACCACGAACAACCCCATCCGGCGGGACACGGCCACGTCCACGACCGGCGGGTTGTCCAGCCGCCAGTTCGCGTGCGCCATCTCCTCGCTGCCCATCCCGACGCCCTGGTCGGTGATGTCAAGGAGCACTCCCCCGCTGCTCAGCAGGTGCCCGGAGACGCTGACCGGGGTGTCGGCCGAGGAGAACGACGTGGCGTTCTCTGCCAGCTCGGCGATCAGGTGCACGACGTCGTTGACCGCCGGACCGCGGACCGCGATCCCTGGCTGGACGTTCAGCACCACGCGCTCGTACTGCTCGATCTCGGAGATCGCCGCCCTGAGCACGTCGACGAGCGGCACCGGCTGGTTCCACCGCCGCGCCGACTCGTGCCCAGCCAGGACCAGCAGGTTCTCCGAGTTGCGGCGCATCCGGGTGGCCAGGTGGTCCATCTGGAACAGGCTGGCCAGCCGGTCCGGGTCCTGCTCGCCGCGCTCGAGCTCGTCGATCAGCCTGATCTGCCGCTCGACGAGCGACTGGCTGCGCCGCGACAGGTTCACGAACATCGCGTTGACGTTGCCGCGCAGCGCGGCCTCGTTGGCCGCGAGCCTCAGCGCCTCGCGGTGCACCTGGTCGAACGCCCGCGCCACCTCGCCGATCTCGTCGGAGGAATCCACGTCGATGGGCTCGACGTCGATTCCGATGCTCTCGACGTCGCTCTCGCTCATCCGGCGGACGGTCTCAGGCAGCCGGATGCCGGCCACCTCGAGCGCCCCGGCGCGCAGCCTGCGCAGCGGCCGGACCATGGAGCGCCCGACCAGCACCGTGAAGAGCAGCGCGAGCACGAGCACGAGCAGCACGGTGCCGCCGATCAGGATGGCGGCGTTGATCGCGTTCCTGCGCAGGGTGCTGGCCCTGGCAACGGCCTGCGCCACGAGGTTACGCTCGACGGTCCTGACCGCCGAGATCGCGTTGTTCATCTCCCCGTACCACTGAGCAGGCAAGACGCCGGTCGACCCGAGCGCACTCGGGTGCGCGGTGACGCTGGCCTCGTCGCGGTTCACGTCGTCAAGCAGTGACTCGTAGAGCTGGGTGTTGTAGTCCGCCTGCTGCGCCGTCGTGGCGTTGCCCGTGAATTCCGTCTGGTAATTACTCAGGGCGTTGATCGAGCCAAGCAGCTGGGACAGCATGCCGTGCGCGAACTTGCCCGTTTCGAGCCCGTACATCACGATCGCGCGCTGGGTCGAGTACTGCTCCTCTATCTCGGAGAGTGCGTTCAGCGCCTTCAGCGTCGGCGCGAGCTGCGGGTCGCTAGTGGTCAGCGCGATCGCGGAGTTGAACACGAGCAGGTCGTTGATCTGCGTGCCGTAGCTGTTGTTGATCACGACCAGTGCGGGCTGGTTGCTGCTCAGCGCCTCCTGACGCACGCTGCCGAGGGTGCTGAGCAGGTCGCGCACCGAAGCGCCGTCGGCGAGGATGGCCGCTGGGTACCCGGACCCAAGCCCGGCGATGCCAGCCTCCACCTGTCGTACCCAGGGCGTGGTGAACTTCCACTGCTGCTTCACGGTTGTCAGCTGAACCGCAGCCTGCTGGCCCATGGCCTTGCCGCCCTGCTTGAGCGCGAGGTAGGTCACGGTCTCGTCGCGCTCGGTCTCCAGCGCGCTGGCCAGGCCAGTGGTCTGCTCGCAGAGCGCGGCCAGCCGCTCGACCCGCTGATAGGTCACGGCGGTCTGCCACGACGACACGATGCTGTTACCACCCAGGGCGAGCGCCGTCGCCGTGGGGATCGCGATGAGCAGCACAAGCCGGGACCTGACTCGCCAGTTCCGCAGCATCCGAACTGGGCCAATACCCCGTGCGGCACCGCCGAATGCCGAGTCACCGCCGCGCGGCCGCACGTCAGGCGAATCGACCTCGCCCCGCGGAGCGCCGACCACCGACCCGCCCCCCGCCGATCCGAACTCGGTGATCTGGGCGCCCGGTGAGGCCTGGCTGGCTGAGTCCGACGCGGCGTCCCGCGCCCGCTTCGATTTGGACGGCACAGTCGGTGTACCTCTCACCTGGCTCCTAGGCGACGCCTTCGTAATGCGCAACCACAGCCGACTCTATCCGTGAACAGGCCAACATGCAGCGATAACAACCGCTATCGGATAAACGGAGGTGGGCGTACGCCCCGCAACCCCGACATCGTTAGGGTACTCTCTGCCGCATCGTCCGTGTTCAGAAAACTGTCCGTATCATCAGCGCTCTGTAGCATCACTCGCGCGCACGCACCACACGGGCCGCACCCGAGGAGGACCATTGAGCCTGCGCCGTCCGCTGGCCGCGCTCGTGGCGCTGGCCGCGCTCGGCCTGGCGCCCGTGGTCGCGGGGTGTAATCCGCTCAGCAACTCGAGCGCGAGCGGCGGCGGTACCGTCGTCAACGTCGCCATCGTCCCTGGCATCGACACCGCGACCTTTGCCCTGGCCGAGCGCAAGGGCATGTTCGCCGCCGAGGGCGTTGACGTGCGGGTCCGACGCTATGCGAGCGCCACGGCCGCCATCAACGCGCTGTCAAGCGGTGCGGTGCAGGTCGCCGACGCCGACTACGGCAACCTGTTCTTTGACGAGGCGGCAAGCCCGATATACAAGATCATCGCGGACGGGTACGACGCAGGCTCCGGAGTCGCGGAGATCATGACGCTGACCACCTCACCCATCACCAACACGAACGGCCTGGAGGGCGCGAAGATCGCATTCCCCAACGTCGACCAGCTCAACACGGCCGCTGGCGCTCCTACCAGCCTGCTACAGGCCGCGGCGACGTCGGTGCTGCAGAACTATGGCGTGAACCTGACCACGGTGAAATGGGAGCCCATGAACCCGCAAGCCGAGATCAGCGCGCTTGTGCAAAAGAAGGTGCCTGCGGTTCTGCTCACCGGGCCGTACGTCTATCAGGCCGAGCAGGTGGGCGCCACCGAGCTGGTCGACGCGTACAGCGGTTCCACCGCAGGCCTGCCGCTGTCCGGCTACGTGACGACCAAGGCGTGGTACCGAGAGCACCCGTCGACGGCCAATGCGTTCCGCACCGCGATCGAGCAGGCGGCAGCGCTCGCGTCGATGCCCGGGCCAATACAGCAGGTGCTGCCCGCGTGGACGCATATGCCCAAGCAGCAGGCGGCGCTGGTCACGATCGGGGTCTATCCGACCGCCACGATCGCGGCTAACCTGCAGCGAACCGCGGACCTGATGGCCCTGCAGGGAATGATCAGGTTCGGCCTCAACGTCGCCTCGATGATCATCCGCTAGTCTTCCCGCTCACTCCTCTTCCCGCTCACCTCCGGGCGCCCTTTGGGCGCCGCCTTCCCTCGTCGCGAAAACCACGCTCCTCAGTCCAGGCGGCGCCGGCGCCCTACGGCTCGCTCGCGCGCTCTCGCCTCCGGCTCCGCCTTCGGCTCGCTCGCGCAGGGTCTTCCCGCTCGTCTTCGGCTCGCTCGCGCAGGATTCCCGCTCGCGCGGTTATCTTCCGGTGAGGCCGAGTTGGCGGGCGATGATCAGGCGCTGCACCTCGGACGTGCCTTCGCCGATCTCGAGCACCTTGGCGTCCCGGTAGAACCTGGCGACGGGGAACTCGTTCATGTAGCCGTATCCGCCGAACACCTGGGTGGCGTCCCGCGCGTTGTCCATCGCGGCGTTGGACCCGGTCAGCTTGGCGATCGCGGCCTCCTTTTTCACCGGCTGGCCTGCCACCAGCCTGGCCGCCGCGTCGTACCAGGCCAGCCGCGCCGTCGCGGCGCGCGCCTCCATGTCGGCGATCTTGAACTGGATCGCCTGGTAGTGCCCGATCTGGTGGCCGAACGCGGTTCGCTCCCCGGCGTAGCGCACGCACTCGTCGACGCATCCCTGCGCCAGCCCGGCCGCGATCGCGGCGATGGCGATCCGGCCCTCGTCGAGTATCCGCAGGAACTGCGCGTAGCCCCGGCCCTGCTCACCGAGCAGGTTCCGCGCGGGCACCCGGCAGTCGCTGAACGACAGCTCCCTGGTGTCCGACGCGCACCAGCCGACCTTGGAGTACGGCGGCGCGACGGTCAGCCCTGGCGTGTCCGCCGGGATGATGATCGCCGAGATCTGCGGCCGCCTGCTCCTGGCGATCCCACCGCCGTGCTGGCCTGGGGGGCGACCCCCCGCGACCTCGTCGCCGTCCTCCCAGCCGGTAATCGCGAGCGCGGTCACCACCGACGTGATCGACGTACCCGAGTTCGTGATGAACGCCTTGCTGCCGTTGACAACCCATTCGTCACCATCGAGGCGCGCGGTCGTCCGCATGCCGCCGGGGATGTCCGAGCCGCCGCCCGGCTCGGTGAGCCCGAACGCCGCGAGCCGCTGGCCACGGCAGAGCTCAGGCAACCAGCGTTCGCGCTGCTCGTCGTTGCCGTAGCGGTAGATCGGCATCGCGCCGAGCGCCACACCCGCCTCTAGCGTGATAGCGACCGATGAGTCCACCCTCGCAAGCTCATGCAGGGCCACGCAGAACGCGAAGTAGTCGCCTCCCATGCCGTCGTACCGCTCGGGGAAGGGGAGGCCGAAGAGGCCAAGCTCGCCCATCTTGGCGATGACCTCGTAGGGGAACTCGTCGCGCTCGTAGTACCCGCCGATCACTGGCGCGACGACATCCCCGGCGAACTCCCTGACTGCCTGGCGCAGGGCCTCATGCTCGTCATTGAGACTGAAGCTGACCACGGCAGCGATGGTACCTGGCCCTAACTCAAGCAGCGCTAGGCTGTGAGGGTGGTGCCGGCTGGGACATTTCTTCCCCCAGATAGAGAGGATGGCGCTTTCATGGCGACCCTGACCTGCCCGGCGTGCTCGGCCCGCGTGAGCTCGACCGACCTGATCTGCTTCACGTGCGGTGCCAACTTGCCCAGGGTCAGGCTGGCGCACGAAGTTGACCCGCCCGTGCCGGTGACCGTGGCGCAGAAGGCCATCTCAGCGGACAAGACCGGCCGCAACATCTCGTCCGCGGTGCTGCGCATCAGCTTTCCGGCCGGCAACGTCGAGGTCCCGGCCGGGACGTCGGTGCTGCTAGGGCGCGATCCCGCCGAGTCTCTCGTCGCCGCGGCGTTCGACGGCTGCGAGAACGTATCGCGGCGACACGCCCTGATCACGGTCGATGATCACGGCCACGCCTCGATCAGGGATGAAGGCTCGACCAACGGCACGTTCGTCAACGGCGACCGGCTGCTGCCGGGGACCGACGTCAGGCTCGTCGACGGCGACACGGTGCGACTCGCCGCCGACGTGACCGGCGAGGTCACGCTGCCCAAGCAAGAGCCCGACCCGGCCGTGCTCGGCTAGGACACTCCAGAGATCTTGACTACGGCGCCCTGCCCGCACCGCCCCGCCGCAACATGGCGTTGCGATGAATGTGCCATTGACCCGGAATAATCGGACCAGAATGCCATTCATCATGGCAAAACGATCAAGGTCTGTGACGCCAGATGGTGGAGTTGTCCGTGTGACCAAATTGCAGGCCACGGACGCCCTCTATGGCTCGCGGACACGGCATGAGGGCCACCCGGCGCATCCAGGCAGGCTCCCCGAGCCACCCGGACCGCCAGACTTGCTTACCCGGTGACTCCTCTGTTCCTTTACTGCACCCGGAATCCCGGGATCGTGCCATATGCCGGTACTACGCCCCCTTGCCGGAACCACACCCTAGCCAGGCTGCCCCGGTTCGACGACGAACCAGGGCGCGCCCTCTTCCGGCGACATGAACCACGGCAGGTACGCGTCGGTCCCGCCGCCTTCCAAGCCGAGCGGGCCACCAAGGCGGCCCGCCCAGTCGCTGCCCGCGTAATCCGCGACCCCACCAAACCACTGCTCATCCTCCGCGCCAGCCGCAGCGGGTTCCTCCGCATCAGCGGGCGCAGGTTCGCCGTCGGCGTCCGCGGGCTCTTCGCTGGTCTCGAGCCGACTCGGGTCATCGGCGTTGCCGCCAGCGTCGGCCCTGCCCTCAGCGCCGGCCCTGCCCTCAGCGCCGGCCCTATCCTCAGCGTCGGCCCTGCCCTCAGCGTCGGGCGACTCGTCCCGCTCGGCCGTCACGTCCGGGCGTCGCCCGCCGGCGCGCTCACGACCGTGCGCGGGCTCATGCGAATGCGACGGGTGGTTGTCGGCGAGCCGGTCAAGCCGCAGCCGCAGCTGATCAAGCAGTTCGGCCGGCCTTCGCGAGCCGCCAGCCACGTCGGCTACCGGCCGTTCGTCGGCCTGACCGCCGCTGACCTGGCCGTTCCGATCTCCTAAAGCCCGGTCCGCCCGGCGCGAATCCATCGAGTCCATGTCACTATTCATACTGCTTCGCACCTTCGCTCATCCCGAAACGCCTCGATCCCGGTCGCCTCGGCAGGTCGGCATGGTCCACATCGACGCCTGACCGCGATCGGCGACGATCGGCCGCGATCGGCCCCGTAAGGTGACCACATGAGCGACCTTGAGGTAGTGAGCTTCCACCCGGAACCTGAGCAATTCGCCTGGACGTTCGGCGGCGTCGCTCCCGTGATGCGGATCCGCACCCCGGTCGTGCTTGAGGTGTTCACGGAAGACGCCTTCGCTGGCCGAGTCCGTTCCGAGAACGACCTGGTGTCTCGCGTCTGCGAGTTCCCCTTCGTGAACCCGCAGACCGGGCCGTTCTACATCGAGGACGCCGAGCCAGGCGACACCCTGGCCGTGCACTTCGTGTCGATCACCCCGGCCAGGGACTGGGGCGCGTCGACCACGATCCCGCTGTTCGGCTCCCTCACGAGCACCCACCAGACCGCGCTGCTCAACGAGCCACTGCCCGAGCTCGTGTGGATGTATCACTTCGACCGGGCCGCGAACACGTGCCGGTTCACCGCGCGGCACGGCGATTTCACCGTGGACCTGCCGATGGACCCGATGCACGGCACCGTCGGCGTCGCACCAGCCAGCCTGGAGGTGCGCAGCGCCCTGGTGCCCGACTCGTTCGGCGGCAACATGGACACCCCGCAGATGCGCGCGGGAACCACCTGCTACCTCGGCGTCAACGTGCCCGGCGCGCTGTTCTCGCTCGGCGACGGCCACGCGCGCCAGGGCGAGGGCGAGACCTGCGGCGTCGCCGTCGAGACGGCGATGAACACGGTCATGGTGATCGACCTGATCAAGGGCATGCCATGCCCCTGGCCCCGGCTCGAGACCGACCACCACATCATGACGGCGGGATCGGCCAGGCCACTCGAGGACGCCTTCAGGATCGCCCAGACCGAGCTCGTGCACTGGCTGGCCGGCCAGCAAGGAATGCACGTGATGGACGCCTACCAGCTGGTCAGCCAGGGCGTCGAGGCACCGCTCGCCAACGTCGTCGACATCAACTACACGAGCATCGCGAAGATAGCCAAGGCGTACCTGCCCGCCACCGAGGTGATGGACGGCGCGCACGCCAGGCTGCGCGAACTGGCAGCGGGGTACTCGGGCCGCTGACGAGACTGCAAGCCAGCTGCAACCCAGCGCTAGCAAGCTAGCCAGCGAAACACCCGCTCAAGGAGGCCACGTTGGCAGGCAAGCCGGTGATTGAGAAGTTCCTCGGCGCGATCGAGTCGGCGACCATCCCATCCTGCGACGCGTGGAGCGAGGACGCGACGGTCGACGCGACCGTGCCGAACTGGCGGATGGCGCTCACCGGGCCCGACGCGATCCGCGCTGAGTACTCCAGGTGGTTCGCCGATCCAGCCCATTTCGACGAACTGCGCCGCTACCCGATCGACGGCGGCACAGCCGAACTGATCGAGTACACGCTGAGCTGGGAAGAGAACGGCGTGCCGCACGCGGCCCATCACATGCACCTGCTGACCGTGCGCGATGACCTGATCGTGGCCGACACGGTGTTCTGCGGTGGCCGCTGGCCGGCCTCGCTGCTGGCCGAGATGGAGGCCGCTAGTGGCTGACCAGGTCGCCGCCGCGATCTCCACGCCCCGGCCCGTGCACGCCAGCGTGGCCGACCTGCTCGCCGGGGCGACCGGCCGGACGACGCTGGCGGAGGCGCCAGGCAAATCGGGTGCCCGGCTGGAGCGGGTGCTGATCGACGGTCAGCAGTACGTGCTCAAGCACCTGGACCTAGCCGACGACTGGACCATGCGCGCGTCAGGATGCCTGCCCGGCGCGCCCCTCGTGCTGTGGGAGCGCGGAATACTAGCCCGGCTTCCCGGCTGCTTCAACCAGCCCATCGTCGCGGTCGCACGATCTGGCAGCGAGCGACCCCCGCCTTCAGGCGGATGCGCGCTGCTCATGCGGGACGTTGCCCGGTGGCTGGTCCCGGCCACCGACGCGCCGATCTCGCTCGGCCAGCACCTGCGGTTCCTTGGCCACATGGCCGCGTTGCACGC
>JASIBM010000388.1 GCA_030045175.1 Streptosporangiaceae bacterium
GCCGGGCTGGGAGGTGCTCCAGCTCGTGGTGACCGTGCCGGCGTGGATGTCCGACACCTGGATCGGGAAGCCGCTGGCGGGTGTGCACGCGCCCCAGTGGCAGCCCTTGTAGATGGCCGGGTAGCCGCCGGGCGCGCCGTAGGTGGAGTTGGCGATGGAGGAGTTCGCTACCGTGAAGCCTGGGCTGGCACCGGCGCTGATGCATTCGGGCGCCGTCGACCCCCACTCGTTGTTCTCTACCGTGTAGGCACTGCCGTCGACGCGCTGGATCTGCGACTTGCACAGCGCCGTGGGGGTCGCTGCCTCGGAACTGGTGGCGTGCAGGCTCACGGCCAGAAGGCCGCCTGCCGCTAGCAGTGCGGCAGGCAGGGCGAGAACACGCCTAACTGGGGTGGTTTTCGCAAGGTAGGTCATATGAGCAGGAGCGTAGACAGGCGCCAGGCTGACGTCGCCGTACGAGCGGCTGACCTTCGCGTACGCCAGTTGGCGGACTCCGGCTACCTCAATTGAGTGATGGACGGGAGCAAGCGGGCCGTGCCGAATGCATCCGGTCAGGCGGAGTTACGCCCGTGGCAGCCGTGGAATACTCCCAACCGTGACTCGGTTTCCGCAGGTCAGCCGGAGGCTGGTGGCACTGATCGCGGCAGGTGAGCTTGTCGTGATCGTCGCGCTGGGATATCTGCTCCTGCGCGCGCAGGCTGCTCACGGCCCGGCGGTGAATCGGCTCGAAAGCGACGAGCAGGCGTACGAGAAGTGGGTCAGCGGGTTCGCGGCCGGCCTCGGTGGCCGGCCCGCGATCGTGATCCTGGAGCCGGACGCGCTCGCTGAGCTGAGCAACTGCTCGGACGACGCCCAGCGGCAGGCACGGCTGCAGATGCTGTCGTACGCCGTCAAGACCCTCCAGAACAGCAGCGACCAGGTGTACCTGGATGCGGGCCACTCGAACTGGGTGCCGGCTGGCCAGATGGCGAGCCGCCTGCGGGCCGCCGATGTCGCTCAGGCTTACGGGTTCTCGCTGAACGTGGCCAATTACGAGGCAACTGACGGGGAGATCGGCTATGCGACCGCGCTGAACCGGGACCTGGGCATGACCAAGCGGTTCGTCATCGACACCAGCCGCAACGGGCCGGGCGGCGCGGCCGGACGCGCTCATCTGGCCGCTGGCGTGATCTCGCGAGCCTTGCCGGGCGCCGGCCGGGGCACGCTTGCGAGCCGGCTGTTCACCGACCCTGACTCGCAGGCGGCCAGCTGGGTCCGGGCCCATCCCGGCGATCCCGAGGCACGACAGATCGGGCAGCGCATCGCGAGCCAGCCGACAGCGATGTGGTTCGGCTCATGGAGCGGTGACATCACCGCTGCCGTCTCGGGTTACACGGTCGCCGCGTCCAGGGCGCACAAGGTGCCGGTCCTCGTCGCGTACCACATCCCCGCTCTTGGCTGCCGCGGCAAGAGCTCCGTCGGAGCCAGGCAATGGTGCAACCCCCCGGGCCGGCAGCTTGGCTCGGTCCCGCAAGTGCTCGATGACCGCGGCGACATGGGCCTGTGGATCAAGGCACCCGGTGAGTCCGATGGCGACTGCGGCATCGGCGCAGGAACCCGGATGGGCGAGTTCTCGCCAGTCATCGCCAGGGACCTGATCACCGGGAAGTCGTAGGTAGCCGCCGGCGCGGGATCCGGCGGCCCGACCGTCCGCTGCGAGGCGATCCTCCTGATCGCCAGGCCCCGCCACTGCGGGAACCGGCGCTCAGAGTCACTACCCCAGTTGGCGTAGGCCGGAAGCCCGCAACCGGCGTACGCAAAGCTCAGTCGGACGTACGGCGAATTCAGCCTGGGCTTTTGCCTAATCTCTTGACGTACCCCCGCATGAGGGATCAGCGCGCCCCTGCGCGCCCCTGCGCAGCCACGGCTGCCCGTCATCCGGAAGGCGAGAATGCCCCCCATCGCACGAGCCGTCGCGCTACCTGCCGCGCTGCTCCTGGCAGGCGGCCTCCTGGCCATGAGCCTGCCGGCCGCCAGTTCTGCGGCAGCCGCCACCACCACGACGCTGTGCAACTCGCAGTCGGCTTCCGTCAGCGGCGGCGCGTACATGATCGATAACGACGAGTGGGGCTCCAGCGCCGCCGAGTGCGTTACCACCAACGGCAACGCCGAGTTCAGGGTGGTGAACTCCTCGATCGCGAACGGCCGGGACGGCGCGCCCGGTGGCTATCCGGACATCTACAAGGGCTGCAACTATGGCGCCTGCACGTTGCGCAGCGGCTTGCCGATCAAGGCGTCGAGAATCCGCGCTGGCACGGTAACCACGAGCTGGCGCACCTCCCAGCCAGGCGGCAGCAACATCTACAACGTGGCTTACGACATCTGGTTCAACCAGACCCCAGCCACCGGCGGGAAGGCCAACGGCGCCGAGCTGATGATCTGGCTGAACCACCACGGCCGGAAGCACCCGTACGGTTCCCAGGTCGCCAGCGACGTCAGCATCGGCGGTCGCAGCTACAACGTGTGGTTCGGCGACGCGCACGGCTTTAACACCGTCTCCTACACGAGGACCAGCGGCACCACCTCGGTACGCAACCTGGACCTGCGGCCGCTGCTGGCTGACGCGATGAGCCGCGGCTACATCAGTGCCTCGTGGTACCTGATCAGCGTGGAGGCCGGCTTCGAGGTGTGGCAGCGTGGCACGGGCCTGGCGACCAACTCGTTCTCAGTCAACATAACCCGCCACGCGGCATGAGGCACGGCACGCCCGGGCGAGGGTACCGCGCCCTGGGTTAGCTCGCCCGCTTGACGGCGCTAATATTACGTCATACGATGCAACGTATGGCGAGACAAGGACGCGGCCAGGGCGGCCTGGCCCGGTTCGGGGAGCCCGGGGTCCTCGTGCTGCTGTCGCTGAGCGACGGGCCGAAGCACG
>JASIBM010000055.1 GCA_030045175.1 Streptosporangiaceae bacterium
ACGGTCACGAAGCAGATGTCGGTGCCCGCGAGGTCGGCGGCCGTGCCTACCACCGTCGCCCCGGCCGCCGCGAGCGGCTCGGCCTTGGCCCTGGTTCGGTTGCTTACCGTGACGTCGCAGCCAGCCGCGAGCAGCCGGCGGACGAGAGCCGTGCCCATCCGCCCCGTCCCGAGCCAGCCGAGCCTGCGGGCACCGAGTCGCCCCGGCTGACCCAGGCCCTGCTCGCCTGGCTCCTGCCCGCTGCCCCGATCGGCCATATCCCCCACCTCGACATCACCGGCATAGCAATCGTTTGCGGCACGAGCGTGCTTGATTGGGCGACATTTGTCAATCCGTCCGCTCGCGCGCCCGCCTTCGGCTCGCTCGCGCAGGGGTGCAGGATCGTGATCACGGTGGGTTGCCGTCGAATAGACCGGCGAATCCACCGTGATCATGGCGGACCGGACCGCGCGTAGGGGCGGCTAACGGGGCAGCGGCGGGGCGGTCGAGCCGCGGATCTTGAGCTCGGGGGTGAGGAAATGGACGGTGGGGTGATCTCCGTTGGCGGTGATCCGCTCGAGGATCAGCCGTCCTGCCTCCGTTCCCACCTGGTAATGCGGGAAGCTGACGGTCGTCATCGGCGGCCTTAGCCGGTCGATGAACGGCATGTCGTTGAATCCGACCACCGAGATGTCCGCCGGGCATTCCAGGCCGGCGTTCTCCAGGGCCTCGTAGCACCCCACCGCTAGCATGTCGTTCGCCGCGGCGATAGCCGTGCAGCCACCAACCGCGAGCAGCGCACGGCAGCACCGGTCGCCCTCCTCGATCGAGTACGCGGACGCGTGAACGACCAGATCGGGATCGACGGCAAGGTCGTGAGCGGCCATCGCGGCCATGAACCCTCGGTACCGGCTGAGCCCGGTCGAGATGTCCTGCGGCCCGGCGATGTGCGCGATCCTGCGATGGCCAAGCGCGATCAGGTGGTCGATAACCATGGCGACGCCACGCTCGTTGTCCACCGAGACAGAAGCGAAGCCATAGCCATCGACGTGCCGGTTCACGAGCACGACGGGAATCGCCGCCCGCGCCGCCTCGGCTAGCACGGTGCTGCGCAGCCGGGCGGTGGCGAAGACGAACCCGTCTACGTGCCTGGCGCGCATCAGCTCGAACACCAGCCGCTCGCGCTCGTCATCGGAATCGGTGTTGCCGATCAGCGCGACGTAACCATCGGCAGCCAGGCGATCCTCAATGCCCCTGACAATCGGCGGGAAGAGCGGATTGTTGAGGTCAGGGATCAGCACCCCGACGGTGTGGGAGCGCCTCGTGCGCAAGCTCCTGGCAACCGTATTCGGGCGATAGCCGAGCGAGTCCGCCGCGGCCAGGATGCGGTGCGCTGTGTCTGCCCGCACCAGCAGCCTGGTGCTCGGGTTGAGCGCGCGGGACGCGGTCGCGGGGTGGACGCCCGCCGCTGCCGCGACTTCCCTGAGCGTGACAGGAGGACCGGAATTCACTACGTCTCACGCTCCGATCTGCGCTCCTGCCAGGTCAGCCGTAAGCGTCTCGCTGCTGTGCTGTCTGGAGCATGGTAACTCCGGATGAGCAAGGCGGCGCCTGGACAGCGGGGGTTCGGCGCGGGTCGTCGGCTCGAGCGGGCGCCACCACACGCCGGCGTAGCAATACGAGCGCTGTATTTCCGGTTCGCCACATTGGTGTTCTAGCCTCTTGCTGGTACTCAACTGGATCCGCCAGGATCTAGGCTCGTTCACAGCAACACGCCCTACCGCACGCTGACAGGGCCGCCAACCTCGACCGGGGCGCCGGCCTGACCGGCTAGATCGTTCTGGAGCTGCGCATATGACACTTGCACTCCGCTACGCGGTCCGCTCCGACGTCGGCTTGCTCAGGGAGGGCAACGAGGATTCGGCCTACGCCGGGCCGCACCTGCTGGCTGTCGCCGACGGCATGGGCGGCTACGAGGCCGGCGAGGTCGCCAGCGCCGCCGTGATCTCGAGCGTCGCCCCGCTAGACCGCAACCAGATGCCAGAGACCGAGCTCGTCGAGGCGCTTGCCGCGGCGGTGACGGACGCGAAGCAAGCGCTGCGCACCATTGTCGACGCTGACCCGGCCGTCGGCAGCATGGGCACCACGCTCACCGCCATGCTCTGGTCCGGCCCGACCGCGGCGATCTGCCACATCGGCGACTCGCGCGCTTACTTGCTGCGTGCGGGCGACTTCTATCAGATAACCCGCGACCACACGTTCGTCCAGGCGCTGATCGACCAGGGCAGGATCCGCCCCGAGGAGGCTGCCACGCATCCGCAGCGGTCCTTGCTGCTGCGCGCGCTTGACGGCCGGACCGACGCCGATCCAGACCTGTCCGTGCTGACCGGCGAGGTCGGCGACCGCTACCTGCTCTGCTCCGACGGCCTGCCCGTCGCGGTCAGCGACGAGCAGATCCTGGACGTCCTCGCGCAGGTCGCCGAGCCGAGCGATGCCGTGCTGCGGCTGATCGACCTGGCCCTGGCCGGGGGCGCCCCCGACAACGTCACGTGCATCGTCGCCGACGCCATCGACACCGAGGACGGCCAGGCCATTGCCACGAAGGCGCCGGTCGTCGCTGGAGCGGCCGCCAGCGGGGCGCTGATGGACACCAGGCCGATCTCCAAGCCGGGGACCAACGGCGACAGCGGCGTGACGATGATGGGTACGGTGCCCGCCAGCGTGAGCACGGCCACGACCATCGACGGCAGCAGCGTGACCCGCACCCGTAGCCGCGGCCGATCCCAGCGGGCGGCGGGCGCCACAGCGACCGGCGCCACCGCGACAAGCACCCTCGTGGCCGGCGCCACAGCGACCGGCAGTACCGATGCGCCTGGCCCGCCCGCAGCCAGCGGCCGGTATCGGCGTCCTGGCCGCAGGTGGCCGCTCATGAGCTCGCTACTCGCGCTGTTCGTCCTGCTCGTCATCGCCGGCCTGGTCATCGCCTACCAGCAGATACGCGGCCAGTACTACGTTGGCAACGACAAGGGCACGGTGGCGATCTTCCGCGGCATCAACCAGTCCGTGCTCGGGATATCGCTGTCGCACGTCGTCCAGGACACCGGAATCCCGGTGTCCGGCCTGCCCGCAGGCGACGCGCAGAGCCTCGGCCGGACATCCTTCAGCAGCCTGGCTGCGGCCCAGCAGTCCGTGGTCACGCTTCGCCTGCAGTACCAGACCTGCAAGGACGAGTTCGCGAAGCTTGCGGCGTGGAAGGCGCACCCGACAAAGCAGGTGACCGTGACATTGAGCAACGGCCGACCGCGGGTCAAGACGGTCCCAAGGCCCAAGCCGAAGCTGTCGGCAACGTGCCTGACGACGCCTGACCACCCGACGTCGTGAGCGGGCGAGCCGTCCTAATCACCGGGGCATCGCGTGGCATCGGCCGGGCGGTGGCGCGCGAGTTCGCCCTGGCCGGGGATCGGGTGGCCATCCATCACAAGAACTCGCCAGGACTAGCCGCCGGCCTCGCTGCTGACCTGCCCGGCGCCGGCCACGTCGTCGTGCAGGCCGACCTGACCGACCCCCAGGCCGTGCGCGTGATGGTGGACCAGGCGGCGGAGCGGCTGGGCGGAATCGACGTCCTGGTCAACAACGCTGGCGTCTTCACGGCGCATCCGATCACCGAGGTCTCCTACGAGCGATGGCAGGAGCAGTGGCAGGCGACTATCGGGGTCAACCTGATCGGAGCGGCGAACGTAACGTGGTGCGCGGTGCGGCACATGACCGGACGGGGCGGCAAGATCATCAACGTGTCGTCGCGGGGCGCGTTCCGCGGCGAGCCCGTGGCGCCCGCGTACGGCGCCAGCAAGGCCGGCCTGAACTCCTTCGGTCAGTCCCTTGCGGTCGCGCTCGCGCCGGCCGGGATCGCCGTCTGCACGGTCGCTCCCGGTTTCGTGGAAACCGACATGACCAACGAGCACCTGAAGCCCCCTCGGGGAGACAAGATCAGGGAGCAAAGCCCGTTCGGCCGGGTGGCCGACCCACAGGAGATCGCGTTCGCCGTGGTCTTCCTCGCGTCAGAGCGAGCGCAATGGGCAAGCGGCGCCATCCTCGACCTGAACGGCGCTTCCTACCTGAGGACCTAGCCGGACGGCAGGCCGCGCAGCCGGCGAGTCCAGCCGCGGGCAGAACAGTAGGATTGCCTGATTAGCCGCAATCACCGACTCGGAGGCCACGTGATTCCCGAGCAGGAGGCGGGCGCTGTCGCGCCGGCCGGCCCGCGGGCCGAGATCTATCAGGCCGCGCGGCAGGACAAGCCCTGGGGGCATGAGGAGATCTTCGCCGCGGTGGAGGGCAGGTACGTAGGCAAGATCATCTACATCACCGCCGGTCAGTCGCTGAGCCTGCAGTACCACGAGGACAAGGAAGAGACGATCTCGCTGATATCCGGAGCGGCGGAGATTCAGTACGGCCCGATCGACGGCGAGCTCGAGCACCGCAGGTTCGGCCCTGGTGACACGATTCACCTTCCTGCCAGGGTGGTGCACAGGGTGACCGCTATCACCGACATCGTCTTCGCCGAGGCATCCACCGCGCCGCCTGGATGGCGCGAGGATGTCGTGCGGCTACAGGACGCCTACGGCAGGACGGGCACGACCGCACCGTAAAACTGGCAGGTTCCCCGCGTTCCCCCTCATCACGGGGAACCTGCCAGGCCGTTCGCCGGGTGCCGGCCCTGACCAGGCCGGCCCTCGCCGGGCCTCGCTCCGTCAGGGCAGCCCGTTGGTGATCAGCCACCAGGCGGTATCGGCCTGGCGAGCCTTGAGGATCGCCGCACCGGTGTCAGGGCATTGCCCCACGTACTCGCGTCCGTAGCACTCTGCCCACTTGCGGGTGCGCATCCGCAGCTCGCGCGCCTCCCTCGTGCACTGCTGGAACTCCCGCCACGCGCTGGTGAGCGTCGCGGCGGTATGTGATGAATGAGCGACGTCGTGCACCAGTTCTGGCACGTTCGTAGTGCCGCCCGCGAGCGCCCAGTCCTCGGCCAGCCGGTGGACCTCGTCGCTGGTGAGCTGGTCAAGGAAGTCTGGCTGCCTGGCGGAGCCGGTCAGCCAGGACGCGTCAGTCACCGAATCCGCGCGCGCCCGCCGGCGACGCGCGGCACGAGACAGATCGCGCCACGTGCGCCACGGCTGGCGGCCGACGCCGACCACGGCCTGGCGTGTCGAGCGGTGACGTGGCCGATATCCGACGTCCCCCGCCGCGAGTCCGCCAACCCATCCAGTCGTCATCCGCTCGGCCCCCATGCCAGGTGTCCGGGTCGACGTTGCTTGTGCCTGCCGGACCGCGCCCGCGCTACCGGGCATCAGGCAAACCGGAGCCGCGGGCCAGCCATGCGTGCGAGTCCTCGCCACCTGGGAAGCCAGAGAGCATCTCACGGACCTCGGACTCGAGGTACCTGCGGTGACCGCCGAGGGTACGAATGGAGCGCAGCTTGCCCGCCTTCGCCCACCTCGTCACGGTCTTGGGGTCGACCCGGAACGCGGCTGCCACCTCGGCGGGCGTCAGCAGCGCGTTGGTCGGGTGCACGGCCTGGCTTGTGGTCATCGTCATGTTCTTCCTGCCTCGTTCCTTCATCGTTGACGTTCTCCGCCTGGCTCCCAGGCGGACCTCCGTACGTGGGCTATGTCAGGCCGCGGACGTCGTAATGTCAGGTCGCTGACCCGCGCGGTGTCTTGCGGGTGGTCCGCGGTCTCGTCGTATTCGCGGGTGATAGCTGCGACAGGTACGCGCAGTGCCTTGGCGATCCGGTGAATGGTGGCCGGTCGCGCGCTGCGTTTTTCTCGCTCGATGTTCGAGAGCGCCGACTGGCTCATTCCGACCTTCCTCGCAAATTCCGGCTGATGCCACCCGTCCTTCTCGCGAAGGCTGCGGATGGCCGCGCCGTTCTGGCGGAGTCGTCCAGGCGCTCTGCCTATGGACGCTCGCGCAGCAGTGGTGACCGTTTGTGTCATGCTCATGCGCGATAACCTAGAGTCCAGCGACATGGTTCGCAACCGAAACCTGGTCGCTGATGGCCACTAACAGTCAGTGATGGCCTCCAAACGATATGCGAAGCGATGGCGGCCGCGGTCGTGGTGCACGGCGAAAGGCCGGGCGCTGACCCCGGGCGCGGGGGGCGTGGCTCCCGGCGGACGCGGGCGCTCCCGCCGTTCTGACGGCGAGCAGGGGGCGGTC
Organism: Streptosporangiaceae bacterium; assembly: GCA_030045175.1. Lineage (GTDB taxonomy): Bacteria > Actinomycetota > Actinomycetes > Streptosporangiales > Streptosporangiaceae > Chersky-822. The sequence goes on from JASIBM010000055.1 coordinate 6,199, forward strand.
TCACGCGGCGTGAGGGTCTCGTTCGTATCTGTGAGCAGGCTGTGTCGTCGCTGCTAGCGCGAGTGAGGCGGCTGCCTGACTGGTTCGCGCCCTGGTTGCTTGCCTGCACGCGCAGACGGATCGCGTGCTCGATCGCGCCGGCCGGGACCCGGCTGGAAAAAGACCATGTGTTCGGGACTGTCTGTCGCAGTCTCAATGTGGCAAGCTATGTCCGGAACGGTCGTACTCGATGCTGCGGATGGACCATGATGGACACATACCCTCGCGACGCCTGGCTGCGCCTGGGTCGCATGCTTGAGCGGCGCAGGGCAGAGCTTGGCTACGGCTTCCGGCAGCGGGCCATCTTCGTGCGCGCCCGCGGGGCCGGCGCGATCTCCCTGAAGACGATCAGCCGCCTGGAGAAGGGCGAGCGAGGCTCCTACCCTGAGTCCACGCTTGGCACCGTCGAGGCCATGTACCAGTGGTCGCCTGGCAGCGTGGAGTCGGTCCTGACCGGCGGGGAGCCTAACCCGCTGATGGCCGCTCCGCCGCCGGATCGCAACCCCATCACCGTGACGTACACCCCGCCCACGCCAGGAGAGCGGCTGGCTTCCTGGGTGTATGTCCGGATGCGGGAGCGCGGCCACGACGATCACGTCATCTTCGACTTCCTCGACGAAGAAGGCCTTCCCCGCGAGCCCACCAGCGTGTCCTCGGTCAAGCGGATCGCCGACGTCACCGGTGCGACGGCGGCTGAAGTCCTAGCCTTGCTTGGCATCGAGGACATCAGCGCGCGGCGCAGGCAGTGGCACACCGCGATCCGCGGCGGCCACAATGCGGCGACGGCAAGGAACTCCGAGCTGGGTGGTGCCGGCTAGGGCGTAGTCCCGAAGGCCCACGGCCGAGGCCGCGTCAACCTCCGGGGGTTCAATCCGCCAGCCACGTCTTGCCGCGAGCTCTCGCGGTGGCATCGGTCCTAACGCACCGGACTTGGTGGCCTCCGGCTCTAAGGCACCGTACCTGCTCCGCACGGCTGCCTCACAACCCTGCCTGAACCCCCGTCGCCACGCCGTCCACGCGTCGGGGACGGTCATGCCGATCAGGCCACCCAGGGTGATCGTCGTGGCAAGCAGCGCCAGCGCGATGGCATCCAGCTGATCGATCGTGTCATTGAAGGACAAGATGACGGTCACCAGTGTCACGGCCGCGCCCGTCCCCACGCACCACGCCGCGAGCCTGGCGCGGGACCAGGATTGAGTCTTACTGAGTTGCTGCCGGAGCGATTTGCTGTCCATGTCGCTGGCCTCCCCTTTGACGACAGCGCTCCCCCTCCATCTCTTTCGGTCATTTCTGCGTGCGGCCACAGGGTCTTGGTGGTCAGCTAACTAGCCATAAGACACTGTACTGAGTAAGAGCGCCTAAATTCGTGACCACCCGTTATCTGGCTCGGCGTGTCGTGGCCATTTGCGTTTTGGCAATGACCCTGCCGAAAAAATGTTCCGTCAGTACGAACGCCGCCACGGCCCTGCGAGGCTCAGCACAACCCGGTCCTCGACCGGGAGATAACCCAGCTTCAGATAGAGCGCGTTGCTGATCGGGTTCGCCAGGTCGGTGAAGAGCACGACGGAGCTGGCGCCGCGCTGGAGCGCGAGCTGGCTGATCGCAGCGGTCACCGCGCCGCCATAGCCACGGCCCCGGCAGCCCGCAGGCGTGTACACCGGCCCCACCCTGGCAACCCCGGCAAGCACCTCGCTGACGCCCGCCATCGACACCGGCTCGCCAGCGACCTGCCACAGCAGGATCTGCCCGGCGTCCAGCCGGTCGCGGACAAGCCGGTCAGACGAGCCCGCCTCCTGACCGGTCTCCGCCGCGAATTCCTGGTGCCATGCGTTCGCTATGGCGGCATCCGCGTCGGTCGCGATCCTGGCCATGCCCGCCGGGGCGGGGTCGGGCGGCACCAGTTTCCCAAGGCGGTGCAGCCGTTGCCGCTGCCGGACCCGGTAGTCCTGCGCGGTCAGCGCCGACCACGCGCGGGCGAACGCCACCGCATCTGCCTCGGCGCCGTTCACGCCTGACAGAGTGGCCTGGCGGGCCGCCAGGGCGGCAGCCAGCTCGTCAGCCGACGCTCCCGGCAAGGGCGTGATCAGCATGGGATGCGGCGGCGTCTGGAGCACCGCGGCGCCAACGCGGCCGTGGCGGGTCCACCATCCGAGCAGCGGCGCGCTGGTGCCGAACGCGGCCGGGCCGAGCCTTCGCAGGCGGGCGAGCACCGTGAGCAGCACGGTGTGCCGCTCAGGGGCCTGGGTCAGGAACGATCCCGCGACCGCGTGGTAAGCGGAAACGTCGTCGGTGAGCGTCCAGGCCATGTCTCATGCTGGCTGGTGCGGGTGGCCGACCGCACCCCAATTTTCTTCTGGACCGCCAGCCCGCTGGTCACCGGCCACCAAGCCCGCCGGGCGGGCGCTCGCGCGCGGTGACCAGACATACGGCGTGGTGATGGCGACGCACTCGAAGCCGGCCCGCTCCAGGATCGGCCTGCTCTGGTCTGACGCGTCTACGGCCAGGTACCGGTAGCCCCGCGCGGCGGCCAGCTCCGCCCGGTGGCGCAGGAGCGCCCGGTAGATGCCGCGCCGGCGCCATGCCGCCAGCGTGCCGCCGCTGAACAGGCCAGCGAACTGCGCGCCTGGCACGAACTCGATCCTCGCCGCGGCCACCGGCTCTTCGCCCGCGAGCGCCACCACGAGGCCCACACGTTCAGGGGCGGAGGTCAGCTGCGCAAGCAACTCCGCGCGGCGCCCGGCGCCGTCCTTCCCGAACACCTGCTCACGCACCCTGGTGAACTGATCCAGGCCTGCGGCGTGCGCCACCGCCTCGAGCCGGACCCCGGCCGGCCCGTCAGGCTCACCCAGCCTCGCGAGGACGTCGGTTACCTCGGCAATCATCAGCGACTCGGGTTCGTCGGCGACGAACCCCGCGCCGCGCAGCCGCTCGGCCAGGTCGCTGGGTTCGTCGTAGCTGTACAGCTTCCATTCAAAGCGCTCGCCCCGCGCGGCGAACAGCTCGACCTGAGTCCCGATGACCTCGTCGGCGCAATCCGCGTCGAGCTCGGACCAGAGGATGCCCGATTCACCGGAGCCAGGCCGCGCGAGCCGCCTGAGCACCCGTCCGTCGGCCTCGTAGACGGCGCCGGTGCCGTCCGGGGCGGTGTTCCTCCGCACCTGCGCCCCGAACGCCGCGAGCAGGCTTGACGTGTGTGCCATGGCGCAAGGCCAGCACATACGGCTGGCTGTCAGCAACTCAAATTCGGCCCGCCTAGGCCAGCACTGGCGACGTGCACGCCGCGCTTACAGGCCAGGAACGGCACCAGGGCGCTTGACCTTCGACAGCTTCGACATCGCATGCCCTCGGGTCAACCGTCCGCGCCGAGCATGGGCGCCGCGCTCCGCATCCGGCCGATCCGATGCGAGGTGATCGGCATCCGGGTCGGCGCCGGCCAGGTGCTCAGCGCCGGCGGCCCGATGCGATGTGGCGTCGGCGTCAGCCCGCCTGTCATCGCTGAACTCAGGCTCGTCCCAGGCCAATGTGAGATCAGGTCCGGCGTGGAAACGCACCTGCGCGGCCTCGTCGAGCCGTGAGAAGCCGGTGACTAGCGTCGACTCGACACCGCCAGACTCGGCTGGCGGCACGCCGTCTGACCGCACGGAATCGGTGGCAGACGCAGCGTCGGCACCGCCCGTGTCGGCACTGCCCGTGTCGGCGTGCTGCGCCTGATGCCCTGCGGTGCTGACCGCACTTCGCTGGCTGGCCCTGATCCTGGCCTCAGTTTCGGCCCTGGCCGCGGACGCGGCCATCGCCCATGACCCGGCCCTGTCGACATCAGGCACGGCCACGTCAGGCACGGCCACGTCACGCACGGCCACGTCACGCACGGCCACGTCACGCACGGCCACGTCACGCTCGGCCACGTCACGCACGGCCACGTCAGGCAGCGCGGTGGCGAGCTCTTCTGAGCCAGGCCGATCGCTAACCACATCAGGCTCTTCGATGGCGCGCCGCCTGACGGCGGTGATCTCACGGAACACCGGGCCGTCGTCGTCATCGACCACGTCGCGGTAGGCGCGAGCCGCGCTCTCTTCCCCCCAGGCCAGCACCGCCGATGACGCCTGCGGCGGGACTAGCACGCGAGCGGGCGCCCGCCCGCCATAGGCCTGGCCGGCCCGATCGCCCCGCCTGGCCTGCGGCTCGCGGCCAGCCTGGCCTGCCGCCACGCTCGCGCGCGCGGATCCGGCGGAGCTGTCGTGCCGCACGAGCAGCCCAGCGAGTTGCTCCGCGTCCTCCGCCGCGATACCGAAAACGACACGCGGCTGCCCCCAGGGCTCCTCCAGCGAGTAACCGACGTAGCTCGACACCGTCGGCATCGGATCGGTCACCAGGCCGTGCGTCGCGCGCCAGCAGTACCAGGCACGCTCGAGCTCGGCTGCCGCAGCCTCAGCCCGCTGAACTAGATCCGGATCCCGCATGGCGGTCCCTCCCTCGTAGCGAGGCGCGCTAACCGCACGGCCGTACCCAAGGGCGCGCTCGCCGCGCCATTTGCCGGGGTGCTCCGCTGTCGCCTCTTCCGCACGCTGTTCCGCATCGCGGCCGAGCGAGAGCCGACGGGCGCGGACGTCTTGGTGCCGCTGACGCTGCTCGGCAGCGGCGTGGGCACAAGTATGGCCTGGGTGAGCCGCCTAGCAGGAGCGATTACTTAAAGTCGCAGATCGACTACAATCTGCAAAGAGGGCTCGTTTCCGTGCGGATGACCCCGTTCCCCGGTGATGACCGGTAGCGCGAACCGTCGGTCATGACTTATCCGGCTCGTTCCGCTACCCATGCAAGCAGGTGCCGCTCAAGGCGGCTGAATTTGCGCGCTTTTAGATTTCTCTGACCAGATGGTCCGCTGAGCAGGCTGGACCGGCCCCGGCGTGACCACCGGGAACACCGCCCAGAGCACCACCGCTCTGCGCATAACGGTCCCGGCACCCCTTTGTCCGCCGGAGCCGATCCCCCCTGTCCCTGCGCTGAGCCGCGCTAGGCATGCTCGGACGCGCCCGCCACCCCCGTGAGCCGGGCGCCAGGCCGCGGCCAGGCGTTTACTCCGAGCGCTGCTGCGGGATGCCCGCAAGCAGTGCGCGGACCTCCGTCTCACGATAACGACGGTGGCCACCGAGCGTCCTAATGGACGTGAGCTTCCCCGCCTTGGCCCAACGCGTCACGGTCTTTGGGTCAACCCTGAACATCGTTGCGACCTCGGCCGGGGTAAGCAGCGGCTCGGCCTCTGGGGTACGTGCAGACATTTGATCGTCTCTCCTCCTGGACCCGTTGTGCGATCCCTGCGTCTGGTATGTATGTTCCTTGCTCCATTTCGGAGCCTGCCGTGGATGTCCTATATGGTCTACTGGTACCATATTGCCATCACCAGCGGTGACAAAGCGACCACCAGGAGCAGAAGTTTTTCACGCGCCCCCGTCGCCCCCCGCTGACCTCAAACACTCCGTGTGATCTCGTGTACACACATCGTAACAACGGGTAGATCCGGGAGCACATGCCCGCCTCCTGCCGACTACTGTGTGTAGCCACTTTTGTCACCGCGGCCCCGAACGCGGCCGAGCGTGCGCCACGCTCCAGGCCTGAACCTGTGCTCTTGTTTTTAGCTGCTTTCTGCCGGGTCCTGCTCCGTCGCGTAGACGACCGCACCGGCACTGATCGCCGCTCACCTCCTCATGCAGGGGTCACGCACTGTCACATCCGCTACTGCGTCGCACGTCAGCGCGCGTGGCACCCGCATCCCCCCGGGCTACGGCTGATCCCCAGCACCCGCTATAACTATCGGCTGTGCCGGGATAATCCTCCGCAGTTCTACGGCATGCTCTGTCACGAGGTATTTGCCCCGCACAGGCGCCTTCATACATTGCGCGTCGTCAGAACTCCAAAGCTTTGCGTGTTCTGTGATTACTCTTGGTGCAGAACTCGGCCAGCGGGGACGCAAGGCGACGGCAGGCCCCGCAGCGGCGCCGGCCGGGCTCCTGGCGGGACGGCCCGCAAGCGCGGTAGCCGTGCCGCGGGGCCAGCCGGCTCTGTGCGCGGCGCAAGCTGCGGCGCAACTGAGGAGGTACCGCCGGGAGCGCGAGCCGTCCAAAACAGGTACGGTTGTCTGTGTACGCCAGGCACTAGCCACGCTGGGTTCCATACGATGGGACTACAGCGGGCGGTCTGACGTGCAAGAAACCGGTCACGCCGAGTTTATGATTCAGTAGGCATCACACGCGGTGATCAGGAACCATCCGGTTCCGTACGTTCGAGGGGGTCGAGCCAATGGGGCGCGGCCGAGCCAAGGCCAAGCAGGTGAAGGTGGCACGCCAGCTCAAGTACAGCGGTGGCGGCACTGACCTTGACCGGCTGCGGGCAGAGCTGGTTCGCGGCACGGATCAGCGGGATTCCGATGACGGGGACGCCTACCCGGACCTCGGTGACCGCTACTCTTTCGCCGACGACGACACTGAGGACGAACTCGACGACGACATCGAGGACGACTTAGGCGGCGCTCAGGTCGGCTGAGCTAGTGACAGCGGCAGGTAGCACGAGAGGTCCGAGCGCGGGCCGCTCGCCCTGACTGAGCCGCTGCCGGTCGCGCTTGACCAGTCCAGCCGGCCGGTCACCAGACGGATCCAGGTCACCGGATCGGCCTCGACCACGTTGGGGGGCGTGCCTCGGGTGTGCCGAGGGCCTGGCACGCACTGGGTGGCGCCGTAGGGCGGAATCCTTACCTCTACCGCGCGGCCAGGCGCTTGCTCCGCGAGGACGTTGAGCGCGTGGATCGTGGCACCTCGGAGCGCCTCGGCATCCGGCTTCAAGCCGACGTCGATGGCGGCGCCCACCGCGTCAACGCACGCGGCGCCGAGCGCGGCGGCCGTGCGCGGGCCCGCCCACGGCTGAGCACCCAGCGCGGCGAGTTGCACCCCGACCGCCGCGAGCAGCCGCTCGGGGTCGAGACGTCGCGCTGCCATGGGACCTGACGGTAGCCGACCGGGTTCGGTGGACAAGCACACTGGATCCACCCTCGCGAGCCAACTGCGCTAGCGCCGGAGGCGAGCGGGGACTAGCACGGCGCGCCAGCCAACTGCGCTAGCGCCGGAGGCGAGCGGGGACTAGCACGGCGCGCGAGCCAAAGGCGCTCAAATAGCGCCGGAGGCGAGCGGGGACTAGCACAGTGCGCGATAATTGCTGGTTATGCCGGGCTCGCTGAGCATGCGTTCGCGCCGAGCCGAGGGATCCTGGGTCCCCCGGCTGGTCGGCGTCGGCGTCGTTGGCGTGATCGCGGCCGGCGGCCTGGTCTACCTCGGGGTCGCGAACCACCAGCACGCGACGAGCCACCTGCCGCACTCGGCTAGCGAGCACCCGACCCCGTCCGCGCGCGTTGTCGCTCAGCAGACGGTGGGCTTGATCGACTTCGGCCCCTACGACGACGGTGACCCGATCGCGGGCGATACCGACGATCACCCGCTGATGCTCGTGCCCGCCAAGGGTGACCTGCTGCGCTTCGTAGCGATCCCGCCGTCGATGATCACGAACGGCCAGCCGCAGTGGACCGCCGATCAGATGGCTGACGGCACCGAGATCTTCATCTTCAACCCCACGGGCAGGTGCCTCGCTGCCCCGCCGCACGCCGGGCGGGCCGAGCTCGCGCGCTGCACGGCCGGTCGCGGCGAGCGCTGGCGGCCGGTTCATCAGGCGACCTTCTCCGGTCAGCCGTTCGCCGCCTACGCCAACGTCCAGACCGGCGATTGCCTGACCGCCCCGGCCCAGCCGACCAAGGAGGGCCTGCCCGCCAGGCCAGGACCGGCAACGCTGGCGGCATGCGGCCCGGCTCGCACCAAGTCCCAGGAGATCGCGTTCTGGTGGACCGCTTAGCTGGGACTAGCCAGCATCCCTCAGCGCCCAGCCACCCAGGACGAGCGGTGAATCGTCACGGAGCTCGATCCGCTTGCGCAGTTGCACGACGGTGCCGCGGCCGCGGCCGGTCTTCAGGCTGACATCGTCGACGCAGGCTCGCATGATCGCCAGGCCCCTGCCAGACTCGGGTAGCTGGGCTACATCCGTGCCCCTCGCGCGGCGGCGCAGCAGCGTGACCGGCCGCACCGGTGGCCGGCGCCGATGCACGCTGCGGGACCTTAGCCCGGACGAGTTGAAGCCGCGGCCGTTGTCGTGCACCTCAAGCACGCACCGGTCCTTGTCGACGCCGACAACCACCTCGAAGCTGAGCCCCGCTCCTGCGTGTTTCAGCACGTTGGTGCAGGCCTCGGTCACGGCAAGGAGCAGGTCGAAGACGCAGTCAGGATCGACGCCGAGCCGGATGAGGGTGTCGCCGAGCACGTGGCGCATGCCAGGAATGCTGATCGACTCTGGCGGAAACACCAAGCTGAACCGAACATCGCTGGCCGGTTCCTGCGAGTGCCATGCCCGAGCTCGCATTCGCTCCTCAGTTCCTCGACCCTCGCTACCTGGGCTTATCGCTTCCGCCGACGTACCGCTGCGCACCGCTTACATTGTGTACGTTTCCAGAGCCGGACCGTAGTAACCCTTAAACTCGGGCGATCTTTGGGCGAACAGTATCGTTCTTTCTGGTCAACAGCTTCCTATCGGCACGCTGGTGGCAGGCCTTGTGCTCACCGGTGCTCCGCCGTGGCGAGGCGGCACTTGACCGAACCGGCGGATGGCCGAGTACTGTCACTGCGGAACCGCAAAGTCCGACCGCCGGCTAACGCCGGCGCTCCGAGCACGCAAGGAGTGGCACGTGGCCGTCAAAGCTGCCGGGCGAGCTGCCTCCCGACCTAACGACAAGCCGTCCCCTGGAGGCTCTGGCGGGTCATCCCCCAGGGCCAGCACCGCGCGGGGTTCTGGGCCATCGGGGCCCGGGGTGTCCCCGGACGACGCTGTGTCCCCCAGGGCTGACACCGCGCCTGAGCTCATCCAGCTTCTTACCCCCGAGGGAGAGCGGACCGAGCACCCCGACTATCCGCTTGAGTTGTCCGCCGACGAGATCAAGTCGCTATACCGCGACCTGGTCCTGGTGCGAAGGATCGATTTCGAGGCGATCGCCCTGCAGCGTCAGGGCGAGCTGGGCATCTGGGCTTCGCTGCTCGGGCAGGAGGCCGCCCAGGTCGGCTCCGGCCGGGCTCTCCAGCCGCGTGACATGGCCTTCCCGACCTACCGCGAGCACGGCGTCGCCTGGTGCCGTGGGCTCGACCCGGCCAAGCTGCTCGAGCTCTTCCGCGGGGTCAGCCACGGCGGCTGGGACCCGAAGGAGCACAACTTCCACCTGTACACGATCGTCATCGGCGCGCAGACCCTGCACGCCACCGGGTACGCGATGGGCGTCCAGCGCGACGGCGCGGTCGGCGAGGACGGCGAGGCGGTGATCGTCTACTTCGGCGACGGCGCGACCAGCCAGGGCGACGTCAATGAGGCGTTCATCTGGGCGTCGGTCGCCAACGCCCCGGTCGTGTTCTTCTGCCAGAACAATCAGTGGGCGATCTCCGAGCCACTCGACCGGCAGAGCCGGATTCCGCTCTATCAGCGGGCACGCGGCTTTGGCTTTCCCGGCGTGCGGGTGGACGGCAACGACGTGTTTGCCTGCCTCGCGGTGACCCGCAAGGCGATGCAGGCCGCGCGCGAGGGCCAGGGGCCGACGCTGATCGAGGCGTACACGTACCGGATGGGTGCGCACACGACCACCGACGACCCGACCAGGTACCGCCTGTCGGCCGAGCTTGAGGCGTGGAAGCTGAAGGATCCGATCGAGCGAGTCAGGCAGTACCTGGTCCGCTCTGGCATGGCCGACGAGGACTTCTTCGCCGCTATCAGCGCCGAAGCCGACGAGGTCGGCGGCGCTGTGCGCAAGTCCTGCCTGGAAATGCCCGACCCTGACCCGGTCTCGATGTTCGACCACGTCTACGTCGAGCCGACCGCGCTGGTCGAGCGGGAGCGAGTCCAGCTCGCCGCCTATCTCAGCTCCTTCGCCGACGAGGAGTCCACGGCAGCAAAGGAGACCGCGCGATGACCAGCCTCACCCTGTCGAGGGCGCTGAACGAGGGCCTGCGCAAGGCCATGGAAAACGACCCGAAGGTGCTGATCATGGGCGAGGACGTCGGCAAGCTAGGCGGCGTCTTCCGGGTGACCGACGGCCTGCAGAAGGATTTCGGCGAGGACCGGGTGATCGACACTCCGCTGGCCGAGTCCGGCATCGTGGGCACGGCGATCGGGCTGGCGCTGCGCGGCTACCGGCCGGTCTGCGAGATCCAGTTCGACGGCTTCGTGTACCCCGCGTTCGACCAGATCGTCTCGCAGCTCGCCAAGATGCCGTTCAGGTCGCTCGGCAAGCTGAGGCTGCCGGTGACCGTGCGGATCCCGTGCGGCGGTGGCATCGGCGCGGTCGAGCACCACAGCGAGTCGCCCGAGGTGCTCTTCGTGCACACGGCTGGCCTCCGGGTGGTGGCGTGCGGCGACCCCGCCGATGCCTATGCGATGATCCAGCAATCGATAAGCTGCGACGACCCGGTCATCTTCTTCGAGCCGAAGCGGCGGTACTGGGACAAGACCGAGGTCGACCTCGCGGGCGGGGTCGCGGCGGCGTTGCCGCTGGATCGGGCGCGGACCCTGGTGAGCGGCACCGACGTGACGGTCCTGTGTTACGGGCCCATGGTAAGGACCTGCGTGGAAGCGGCGACCGCCGCCCTCGACGAGGGCCGGTCGGTCGAGGTCATAGACCTGCGCTCGCTGGCGCCGCTGGACACGGAGTCGGTCTTTGCCTCGGTGCGCAAGACCGGCCGGTGCGTGGTCGTGCACGAGGCGCCGGTGACCGGTGGCCTCGGCGGCGAGATCGCGGCGACGGTGTCGCAGGAATGCTTCTACCATCTGGAGGCACCAGTGCTGCGGGTCGGCGGATACTCAACGCCCTATCCGCCGTCGCGGATCGAAGAGCACTACCTGCCTGATCTCGATCGGGTGCTCGATGCCGTCGATCGCGCGTTCAGCTACTGACGGGGAGGGCTGATGTCTGAGTTGAAGCAGTTCAAGCTCCCCGATGTCGGTGAGGGCCTGACCGAGGCAGAGATCGTCAGGTGGCACGTGCGGCCGGGTGACCAGATCACCGTGAACCAGATCATCGTGGAGATCGAGACCGCCAAGGCGGTGGTCGAGCTGCCGAGCCCGTACCAGGGGGTCGTCGCGGACCTGCTCGTTCCCGAGGGCGCGACCACCGACGTCGGCACCCCGATCATCGCTGTGCAGGTCGGAGACGGCCCGCCGGCCGCGCCCGCTACAGAGGCGGTATCCAGCCCGCCCGTCATGGGCGCGGTCGAGCCCGGCATACACGGCAGCCCCGCGCCCAAGGCCGAGCGCCAGGCGGTGCTCGTGGGCTACGGGGTCAAGCTCGGCACGACCACGCGCCGGCCGAAGAAGGCTGTCGCGACACCGACGCCCGCCGCGGCGAGGGCACCCGCGACACCGACGGCACCCGCGACACCGACGGCACCCGCCGCGCCGACCATGCCTGCCAACGGGACGCTGGGGCGCCTAGAGGCAGACCGGAGGCGAGCTGGAGACGCTGCCGTCCTGGCCAAGCCGCCGGTGCGCAAGCTGGCCAAGGACCTGGGCGTGAACCTGACGCTGCTCACGGGCACCGGGCCGGCTGGGTCGATCACCAGGGAGGACGTCCACGCCGCTGCCGGCGGCCTGGCGCCCGCTGGCCTCGCGGCCGCCGGCGCTGGCGCGGTCACGGCGGGCCTGGCGGTCGGAACGCGGGTGCAGGGGCCACGGGAGGAGCGGATCGCCATCCGTGGCGTGCGCAAGCACACCGCGGCGGCGGTTGCCTCGAGCGCCTTCACCGCGCCGCACGTGACCGAGTTCCTGCAGATCGACATGACCGAGACGATGACCGCGGTCGCGCGGCTGCGGTCGCTGCCCGATTTCGATGGCATCAAGGTCTCGCCGTTGCTGCTGGTGGCGAAGGCGCTGCTGATCGCCACCGGGCGGCATCCGATGATCAATTCGTCGTGGGACGAGGCCGCGCAGGAGATCGTGGTCAAGCGCTACGTGAACCTGGGCATCGCCGCGGCCACCGACCGTGGCCTGGTCGTGCCTAACATCAAGGACGCCCAGGCGCTGTCGCTGCCCGATCTGGCGCGGGCGGTCAACGACCTGGCCGAGACCGCCAGGGCCGGCAAGACCACGGTGGCCGACCTGCAGGGCGGGACGATCACGATCACCAACGTGGGCATCTTCGGCGTCGACGCGGGCACCCCGATCCTGACCCCCGGCGAGGCGGGGATCCTGGCCTTCGGCCAGGTGAAGGAC
>JASIBM010000389.1 GCA_030045175.1 Streptosporangiaceae bacterium
TATCGGCCGAGCCAGGTATGGTCCGGGACGGGATCCGGAGGACTCGCGCTATATTCTGATTCCGGATATAGGCTGGCAAAAGTGCACTCATCATCAGGGATCGGGCCTCGTAGCGACTTTCGTATCTTGTCGATGTCACCATAGGTAATGGCCTCACTGCGGAAGCGATGCCTGTCGGGGTCGCCAGAGGTAACGGCTAGTCGTAGAGCAAACGAATACTGCATTAGCACACTAAATGACCCATCGGCATCACTTGCGCCGATCCCTTGAGGATCCGGATTGACTGACTGGTCTTCGGCATGATGTGCCATTCGCGAACGGTATCATACATTGACTGCGGCAGATGCCAACTTTCTGTCAGACGATATTAAATATGCGATCATGGGTATGTGATCATGGAATGGATGGCCGGCGCCATGCGCCCCGAGCCGCAGCCTGCCGCGAGCTCCGGTATAACCGACCGGAAGGATGGATTTCCGGTCCAGTTCCAGTTACTTGGTCCGGTACGGGCCGAGACCGCTGGCGGACAGGTCCCGATGGTGGGCGCAACCACCAAGGCGGTCCTCGCGGCACTGCTCCTGCGGGGCGAAGCAGGCGCCAGCACGGACGAAGTGATTGCCATGGTCTGGGGTGAACCAGGCTCCGCTACCCGTGACAGTGTATATCATTATATATCAATACTTCGTAAAATGCTTGCACCGACCGGCGCGGTACTACAGACGCGCCAGCCGCGCTACCGGCTGGCTGTCGACGCGGAATCGGTGGATTGGTACCGGTTCCAGCGCCTAGTCCGTGAAGCCCGCGCAGCCCGGGAGCGAGAAATGCTCGACCAGGCCGCGATACTGCTGCGCCTTGCGCTGGCGCTCTGGCATGGGCCGCCGCTGGCCGATGTCGGCGACCGGATGAGGGCCTACCGGCACGAAATGGCCGAACGGCGGCGTGTTGCGATCGAGCTGCTCGCCGAAGTCGAGGCTGTCCGAGGCAATTACCACGAGGTGCTCACGCTGCTGCGGGCCGAGTTGTCGGCCAAGCCGGTGCACGAACGCGCCGCCGTCCTGGCAATTGACGCGCTCACCGCGCTCGGACAGCGCGGCGACGCCGGCGAAGTCTACCGGCTGACCCGGACGCGATTGCGCGACGAGCAGGGCCTTGACCCCGGCGAGCAGCTCGAAGCGGCGCACCGAAGGGCGCTAGAGGGTGCCGCTCCGGACCTGGCGACCACCTTCACGCCGATTTCTGGTTTGCCGCGGCTCGACCCGATCTTCACCGATCGAGACTGTGAGCTGCAGACCGTGACCGCAGCGCTGCGCCAGCACGGCGGCGCGCAGCTTTGCGTCATTTACGGGATGGCCGGCTGTGGTAAGACCGCCTTGGCCGTGCGCGCTGCCCACGCCCTGGCGGAAAGTTTCGCTGACGGGGTCATCTTCCTCGACCTGCATGGATATACCGAGGATCGGGCCGCCTTGACGGCCGCGGAGGCCATCGACCGATTGCTGCGCCGCATGCGCATCGATGGCGCCATGATCCCAGCCGATTACGACGAGCGCGCTGCCATCTACCAGGATGTGCTCGCCAGCAGGCGAGTCCTGCTGGTGCTTGACGACGCTCGCGATGCCACTCAGGTCCGGCGGCTGCTGCCGGCCGCGGCAGGGTGCGCCGCCATCGTCACCAGCCGGCGGCACCTGGCGGCACTTGATGAGTCGCTTGCCCTACCATTGGGTACCCTCGGTCAGCAGGAGGCAGTCCAACTGTTCCGCCTGGTCGCTGGTCATGACCGAGTGCGCAACGAGCCAACCGCGGATTCGTCGCTAAGCCGCGTGACGAACCTCTGCGGGCGCCTGCCACTCGCCATCCGGGTGGCAGCCGGCCGCTACCGGGCACGTGCCCGGCAGTCACTAGCGGACTTGGAGGCGCGGTTGTCGGACGCGGACAGCCTGCTGACTGAGCTCGACGACGACGACCGCAGCGTCGCCGCATCGTTCCGGGTCTCGCTGCTCGACTTGCCTTCGACGCTCGCCCGCACATTCGCCCTGCTCGCCATGTCTCCCGGCAGCGACTTCGATGCCCTGGCAGTGGCCGCCCTCGCGGACACGACCCCAGGCGAGGCGATAGGTCACCTCACGCGCCTGGCCGACCGTCACCTGATAACCGAACACGCGCTCGGGCGCTTTCGGTTCCACGACCTGATCAAGGTATTCACTCGGAAGTACGTGCTCGAGTCGGTTCCCGTCGGGGAGGCAGTGGCGGCGCTGTGGCGACTCGCCGACTACTACTTGCGCACGGCGGAGACCGCCGATTCCCTGATCACGCCGTACCGGTACCGGGTGCCGATCACGACGCTCGATCGCGCCGCCTCGCTGCCGCCGCTAGATGACTACGACGCTGCATTTACCTGGCTAAGCACGGAGCAGAGCAACCTTGTCTACACGTGCATTGCGGCAGGTGACGGCGGGCTCGATGCCGTCTGCTGGCAGCTTGCCTACACGTTGCGCGGGTACTTTTTCGTCACCAAGAACTGGCAATCGTGGACGGCGACCCACGAGACTGCCCTCGTGGCGGCGCATCGCTGCGGTGACGCGCGCGCTGAAGCCATGATCGTCAACAACCTCGGCCTTGCGTACTTGGAGCAGGGGGCAAGCGATCGCGCCGCCGATTGCTATCGGCGGGCCCGTCGGCTGTTCGGCGCAGCGTCCGATCCCCATGGCGAGCACACTGCTCAGGCGAACCTCGCGTGGCTGTTGTTCAGCAAAGGACAGTTCGCAGAGTTCATCGCCCGGATGCGCCCCGTGCTGAAGTTCTACCGGGATAACGGCGCCGAGCGCAACGCCGCGATCACGCTGCGCGGCGTCGGGCTGGCCGAGGCGGCGCTGGGCCTGATCGCCGAGTCCATCACTGATCTATGCCAGGCGCGCGACGTTTTCTTGCGGCTGGAGCTACGCCTGGACACCGCTATGACCTGGAACGCTCTCGGCGAGACCTATCAGAAAGCGGGCGATAGCCAGAGCGCGGCGACGGCGTTCGCCGAGGCGCTGACCACTGCCAGGCAGTCTGGAAGTGAGTACGAGCAAGCACGCGCGCATCACCGGCTCGCGGAGGTCGCCGTCACGGCTGGTGATCGTCTCTCCGCCCGCGAGCACTGGACCCAAGCACTCGAGCGGTACCAGCGACTTGGCGCTCGGCAGCGGGCCGAGGTTCAGCGCGAAATCGATGACCTCGATCGGTACAGCTGACATTCAGGCCGGTTCCCATATGGCTGCCTGAAGATCGAGCACTATGCATGGCTGCAGCAACCAATCAGGGGTCGGCATGGAACACGATCTCCGGGCACAAGGCAACGCCTTCAGGCAAGCGACCGCCAGTACCCGGGCCGCTCAGGCCCAGGATGTCTGGTGAGCACCGTTGTCCTGCTGACCGCGCTCGATCTGGAATACCAGGCGGTCCGTCAGTACATGGGCCGGACGCGAATCCAGTCACATCCGGCGGGGACGCTCTTCGAATCGGGGCACTTGCGCGACGTCCCCGGCACGGTTGCCCTCGCCGTGACGGGCGAGGGCAACGTCAGCGCGGCCGTGCTGGCCGAACGGGCGATCGCGATGTTCCAGCCCAAGGCGCTGCTGTGCGTCGGCGTGGCAGGCGGCCTGAAAGACGACATCGCGCTCGGTGACATCGTGGTGGCGACCAAGGTCTACGCGCTCCACGGCGGCCGCGAGCACCCCGATGGCTTCCTGGCTCGGCCGAAAGCGTGGCCGGCGTCCCACGAACTTGAACAACTCGCCCGTTACCTGGCGCATGAAGGCACCTGGACGAGCCTCCTGCCACACGATCCGCCACCCAGGGCGCAGCCAGCCTGCCGGGCACCTACGGTGCACTTCAAGCCCATTGCCTCCGGTGAGGTCGTACTCTCCGCAACCGGCATGTCCCTCGCCACCCGGCTCCGCGTCACCTACGATGACGCCGTCGCCGTCGAGATGGAAAGCGCCGGGATCGCTCAGGCCGCGCATCTCAACCGATCACTGCCCGCCCTGAGCGTGCGTGGCATCAGCGACCGCGCCGACGCTAGCAAGCACCTCGCCGACGCGACCGGATGGCAGCAGATCGCAGCAAGGCGCGCCGCCGCCTTCACCGTGTCGATCGCTGCGCTCGCGCTGCACGATCACACGCCGATGAGAACACCGC
Organism: Streptosporangiaceae bacterium; assembly: GCA_030045175.1. GTDB lineage: Bacteria > Actinomycetota > Actinomycetes > Streptosporangiales > Streptosporangiaceae > Chersky-822. The sequence goes on from JASIBM010000389.1 coordinate 4,177, forward strand.
TAGTGCCGCGGACCGACCGTGCAATGATGCCAGATGAAAACGACCGCATATGCTGTAGGATTCCCTGATAGCACACTGACCGCACCCTTACGCCCGCCTCAGCTGTCCTTGGCAAAGCGGCTCGCGCTGTCCTTGCGGGGAGCCATATGGATATCATTAAACCGCACATCTTCATTTCTTATTCAAGGAAAGACCAAGACTTTATCCACAGGCTAAGGACGGACCTATTTAGGTCGGGAGTCCAGTGTTGGCTTGATGTCGCTGATATTCGGGTCGGCGAGAGGCTGAATCCTGCCATAGAGGCTGCTATCTCGGACTCTACCCTCCTATTTGCATACGTGACAGAAAACTATCTTGAGTCAAAATGGTGCATGAAGGAACTTCGATATGCACTTGAGCTCCCGACGGTGACGGTGGCGCCGTATGTAGATTCCGAGGCAACTCTTCACCGCATACCTGTCGAGCTGCTAGACGAGATATCATTCGGCATTCTCGCGCCCGAGGATTACACGCGCTCCCTGTTGGAGTTGGCAGGCCGATGCTGGGTATCGTTGCAGATGGCTGAGCGGGTCGTAGGATCGGACGATCATATACTCGCCGGGCCGGCCATCTTTGACTCTGCTGGATACAGCAGGGAAGATATCATGAA
>JASIBM010000390.1 GCA_030045175.1 Streptosporangiaceae bacterium
AGGCGTGCGGGCGGACCCTGCCCGCCTACATGGTGCCCGCAGCGATCATGGTGCTGGACCGGCTGCCGCTGAACGCCAACGGCAAGCTCGACCGCCGCGCCCTGCCCGCCCCCGAATACGCCGCCACCAGCCGCGCCCCGGCCAGCCCCCGCGAGCAGGCCCTCTGCGAGATCTTCGCGCAAGTCCTGGGCATCGACCAGGTCGGGGTCGAGGACAGCTTCTTCGACCTCGGCGGGCACTCCCTGCTCGCCGCCATCCTCGTCGCCCGCCTCGCAGACCGGCTCGGCGTAAGGATCAGCCTGAAGAACTTCATGAGCAACGCATCCGTCCGCGCCATCGACGGATATCTGGACCGTCAAGACAGCTAGCGAGCAGCCGCGCAACGGGGAAGTTGCAGTGGCCGTTCCGCCCTGCGACCGTAACGGCGTGGCCATTAGCCGGCCAGGTAACGCTGCTCTACATGGACCGCCGGCTCGATCTCACGGCTGGCGCGCGGAAGTAAGGCAAAGGAATGGCGGCAATGACGGAATCCTCGCCAGCGGCGGACCAGCAAGGGCAGCGCTACCCATTGTCTTTCACGCAGGAATGGTTCCTCACCCTGGACCAGGGTGATGACGGCGGGACATTCGGCCGCCGGTTCATACTGAACTGCCCGACCCACATCACCGGCCACGTGGATCTAGCGGTGCTGCAGGGCGCGCTCGACGACGTGGTCGCGCGCCATGAGCTGCTCCGCACCGTGGTAGTCAGGGACGCCGATCCGCCCTACCAGCAGGTGTTCCCGCCGTGCCAGGTACCGCTTGAGGTCAAGGACCTGCCACCGGCCGCAGGCAAGTCCCCGGACATGGTCATCCAGGAACTCGCGCGCCAGACAGCCACGATCAGCGCGCGGGAAGTGCCGCTGCTGCGAGCCCGGCTGTGCAGGTTCGATGACAGCGACAGCGTCCTGTTCCTGACGGTGCACCACTCGGTATCCGACGCCTGGTCGCTCGAGGTGATCATGCGCGACCTCGGCGCGTTCTACGCGGCCCGGGTCACGGGCATCCCCGCCAGGCTCCCGCCAGTCCGGCAATACCGCGAGTTCACCGAATGGCAGCGGGCCAGTGCCACTAGCTCAGCTGAGGACGGCGCGCCCGCCTACTGGCGGGACAAGCTCCGCGGTGCCCGTGAATTCACCATGCCGAACGACCGGCCGCACCCGGAGAGCTACTCCAGGCCATACTCACTGCACATCCACGGCATCGAGGCCGACGTCACGGCCAAGGCCGCCGCACTTGCCACAGCTTCTCGCACCACCCTGTTCTCGGTCCTGCTCTCGGCCTTCTACGTCCTAGCCCACGAAATCACCGGCGCGACCGACCTGACGATCCGGGCATTCACCGCCGGCCGCGACGTCGAGCAATTCCACAACACCATGGGCCTGTTCATCAACCTGGTGCCGTTCCGGACTGACCTGAGCGGCTGCGCGAGCTTCCGCGACATCGTCGCGCACACGAAGGAGACCTTCATCGACGCCATCGCGTACGAGCTTCCGGTCAACGTGATCGAGCAGGAATTCCCTGAATTCATAAAGTCACGCGATGACTTGCGCACGTCCCAGTTCATCGTCTCATGCCACGAGTCGCAGGTCGGTGACGATCTCATCTTCCCCATAGCCGATGGCGCACGTGAGATAGAAGTGCATTTGCTGGATGAGGATTCGCAGCGCGATATCCCCAGCGGCATGGTGTGGAATCTGGACTTGCCACCCTCTGGCGCCTTGTCTGGCAGCGTATTGTTCAACCTCGACGAATTCGACGAGAGCACCGTTGTCGGCTGGGCCGCGGACCTGCGGCGGATCCTGGCCAGTGCCGTCAGCGACCCCGACCAGGACTGGAAGACCCTGTGACGCAGGGTGGGGTGACTGAGGCAGCGTCCGCGGCCTCGCCGGCGGCCGGAGCCTGCCACCGGGTCCCGCTGGAGGGGACGACGTGGAGCGTGTGGCGGGACGTGGCCCTGCGCAGCGCTGGCTTCCCCGCGGACATGGTGCTGGCCATCTGCGATGAGGCTCTAGCGCACGCCGCGGACCTTGGCGCGCAGGCCGATGGTGGCGGGCCGGCGTATGACGCGGTGTACGCCGAGGCCACCCGCAGGCTGTCTCGCGCCATCATCGCCATCGCGGCTGATCCTGGCTTCAGGGAGGCGGTCACCTGGCAGAACCCGGCGATGGCCGCGGTCGTGCTCAACGGCGGCCCGGGCGAGGCACGGCGGTCCAAGGACCGCTACCGTGAGGTCGCGATCACCAGCTACCTGCAGCGGTACTGCCTGAAGAACGACACGATCGGGTTCTTCGGCCCGGTCGGCTGGGCGCAGGTGACGCACGAGGTAGCGGGCCTGGACGTGGTGCCAGGTGAGCACCTGATCCAGCGCAGGACCACGTACTTCGAGGTGTGGGCGATCGACAAGGTCGCCGATGTCGTCGCCAGGCAGGGACGGGCGCTTGGCTGGCTGCGGCCGCGGCGGCCGCGGTCGGTGTTCGTGCAAGGGAACGTGCTGCACCGGCCGCATCGCAAGCCGGTCACCCTCACCGACGCCGAGCTGCGGGTCCTTGGGGCTTGTGATGGCCGGCGGACGATCAGTGACGTGCTCGAGGCGGCCGGCGTCGCTGAGGGCCGCGGCGTGCTGGCCCGGCTGGCTGAGCTGGGGGCGTTGCGGCTGGACCTGGAGGGCCCGATGCACGCCTGGCCGGAGCGGCTGCTGCGGGCGGAGCTGGAGCTGATCGCCGATCCGGTGGCGAGGGCGGCGGCGCTGGCGCCGGTGGATCAGCTGATCGGGGCGCGGGACGCGGTGGCTGCGACGAAGGGGGATCCGGAGGCGCTGCGGGGGGCGCTGGCGAGCCTGGCCGGGACGTTTGAGCGGGTGACGGGTGTGGTGTCGACTCGCCGGGCGGGGGAGAACTACGCGGGGCGGACGCTGGTGTACCAGGATTCGGTGCGGGACGTGCGGGTGGAGCTGGGCGGGGTGGTGACCCGGGAGCTGGCGGCGCCGCTTGGCCTGATGCTGGACAGCGTGCGCTGGCTGGTCAACGACATCACGGACAGGTACCGCGTGCTCTTCTGCGAGTTGCTGGACCGCGAGAGCGACCGGACCGGCGGCGCGCCGGTGCCGCTGCAGCGGCTGCTCACCATCGCCTCACCTTACTTGTACGGCAGCCGGGGAGTAGGCGAGCTCGCCATGGCGAGCGTGGCTGAGCTGCAGCGGCGCTGGCAGGAGGTGCTCGGGCCGGCGTCCTCTGCTGGCAGGCACCAGGTGAGCGCGGAGGCGATCGCCGCCAAGGTCGCCGAGTACTTCCCTGGGCGCCCGGTCGCGTGGAGCGGCGCCCGGCAGCACTCGCCGGACATCATGATCGCGGCGGCCTCTCCCGGCGAGGTGGAGCGCGGCAACTTCCTGCTCGTACTCGGCGAGATACACCTGGCCAGCAACACGCTGGAGGGCCGGTTCCTGGCCGGGCAGCATCCCGACCTGGCCAGGCTGGTCGCCGCCGAGCAGGCAGACCGCGGCCCGCGGCGGATCGTCATCATCCAAGAGAAAAATCACCCGAACGTGACCTCGCGGACCAGCCCGCCCTCAGCCATCCTTGGGCCAGGCCAGCTCTACTGGTCTTCGGCCAGCACCGACTCGTTCGACCCCCCGGACTCGGACACGGTCCTGCCGGGTACCGCGATGACCGTGACCCGCCGCGGCGAGGACCTGGTCGTCCAGCTCATGCCCTCAGGCACCGGCCTGCCGCTTGGCGCCGAACTGCCCCCAGGTGCCGGCCTGCCCTCAGGCACCGAGCTGGACTTCTTCGAGGTCATCGGGGACGCGATGATCGAGGTCGTCGTCAACGCGTTCCAGCCGGTGGCCCCGGCCGCGCACCAGCCGCGTATCACGATCGACCGGCTGGTCCTCAGCCGCGAGCAGTGGGTCTTCCAGGTCACGGAGTCCGGCTGGGCCTTTGCCAAGGACGAGCAGGAGCGTTATTACCTCGCCCGGCGCTGGCGCCGCGAACACCACCTGCCCGAGCGGGTATTCCTCCGCGTGCCCGTCGAGGCCAAGCCCGCGGCGGTCGACTTCCGGAGCATCGTCCTGGTCAACCTCTTTGCCAAGCACGTGCGGCAGACCGCGGCCGCCGGATACGCCGAGTACTCCGTCAGCGAGATGCTCCCCGACCTGGGCCAGCTCTGGCTTTCTGACCGCGACGGGCGGCG
>JASIBM010000056.1 GCA_030045175.1 Streptosporangiaceae bacterium
TCAACCTGGCGCGATCCGGTACCGGCTTCGTCCGGGAAGACCCGCTCGCACACCGCCAGGACGGCCGCGGCGCTCGATAGTCCCAAGTGTTTGACCAGGTAGCCGATGTCCTCCAGGTCGCGGCGGCGGGCCGCCAGCACCTTCATCGCCAGCAAGTGCTCAGGCGACGCGGCGGACACGCGCAGCCCGGGATGGTCGAACACGCGCGGCGCAGCCGGGTCGCCACCAGGAGCGACGTAGGCACGCGCCTGCTCATTGAGCCACCAGCGTGGCAAGCCAAGCTCGGCCGCCACGGCCTGCGCCTCCTCCAGAACAACACCGAGCGGCTTGAACACGGCGTCGATGTCGCGGGTCGACCGGCGCGCATCGTAAGCGAGCGCCATTGCAGCCCCGCCGATCACGTAGATGTCGGCAATCACGCCCCTGCGCACAAGACGATCGCCAAGCCGACGGAAGGCGTCCTGAATCGCGGCGCGGTCCAGCAGAGGATCAGCGTCCGTCATGCCACGTCCAGTTCGTGTGCGGCGACGTACACGCCACGCCGCCGGAACGCCGCAGGCGCATGCACTATCGCATCCACCCTGGCGGCGGGAGTGTTAAAGGGGAACCACAACTGCCGGAGCGACCGGCGGTCCACCCACGGGGGCGCGCCGCGACCATCCTTCGCAGCTAGGTGCTCGGCCAGGGCCGCGAGGAACACATCCCACCGCTCGTCGCCAGTAGGTACGGGTTCCGCCTCCAGGAGCGCGAACCGCGTGCCCGCAGGTTCCCACCTGTAGTCCTCCAGGAACTCAGCCAGCAGCCGCCATCGGCGGGACTCGTCCGAGCGCGCCATGAGACGCCCTAGCTGCGCCAGGCTCAACGGCTCGTAAGCGGGCCGACCAGGGTGATCGTTCATGATGGTTCAAACGCTAACATCGCCCGATCGGCTCGCCGACCGTGCGAGGAACCTTCACTGGCGCAGCCGCCTCAACGCGCAAGATGATCACGGACGGGGTAACGAGCACGCCTCTTCGTCGCTCTCGCGCTTGGAGCGGGTGACGGGAATCGAACCCGCACTGTCAGCTTGGGAAGACTACGGAACCACCCACGTCATGCCTGCTGACCTGCACATCCGACCACCCGTGAGTGACCGCGATTGACCCTGGTTCACCGCGTCTAATGGCCCGCTAATGGCCCGGCCGAGCCGAACGCGGGATAGCGTCGCGCAGCCCGCGGACTCCGGGCCAGTATCCTCGACAGGCTCGGCGTCTTCACCCAGGTCGCCACGCCCAAGGAGCTGAAGCTGCGGATCCGCGACCGTATCCTGCGCGAGCCCGTCGCCCTGAGAGCCGCGACGGCGAGCGGCTTGCTGACATCATCGAAGCGCATAAGATCGCCGCGCTGTCCTGGCCGACCGCGTCCTGGGGGCGAGATGAACGTCGGTTCCCGCGACACCTCCGCGGCGAGCGGATTCGAGGTCACTCACCCGACCACCGTGGCGAGGACATCATCGCTCGCTAGCTCGTGCCTCAGAAGGGCGACATCTCATCAAGAACGCCCTCACAAACTTTGACGATCGCCGTTGCGAGCGGGAGATCGGAGCGGACGCTGTCCGGCGTGATATCTGGGCTAGTGAATGTGGGGTACTCGGACTTATGCCGTGTCCGTCGCATGCGATCGAATGGTCGCAGGGTCTGGCCCATTGGCGGGTCGAGTTGCGCCATAACAGCAGAGTACGGCGCGATATGGCCACCCTGGCTCGTGGGGCGAAGGCCCTGATTCTCAAGCACAGCAGTAAGGGCCATGCGGGCGGCGTCATAGATACTCTCGTACGCGCGCTTAGGGTTGCTCTCGCACAACAGGTCCGCGCTGCCGAGATCCCTGAGAGCCTGCACGAGAAGCTGATCTGCATGCTCACGGCTCGGCGGGACTCGCTGCAACTCCCCTCTTGCGATCATCGCGTCAATCTCGGCCCGACCTTGATGCCATCTCACAATGACAGCTCCAGTTTGACGAGCGGACGTTCTCGGACGTGCTTCAGGAAGGAATCAGCCGGGTCAGGGGCCTCCCAGTAGCGCGGGCTGATCAGGTTGACGTTCACCTCTCGCTCTAGGCGCCGTTCGGCTTTGCGAGCCACGTCGTACAGGTCATCGGCGTCCGCAGTGCCGATGACCAAGACGTCCACGTCATTCGGAACGGGACCAGGCTCACCGAGGTATCTCGCGGCCCAGGAACCGTAAATGTACGCCTGCTCAACTCCGGCGACCTCTGACAGCAGGTCAGTGAGGACAGGAAGCGGGCCATAAGTTACAGCGAGCAGGTCAGTGAGGGCGCGGCTGACCGGGCCGCCAGTTTCCGCGCGGAGCAACCGTGCGCGACCCCGACGGGTCTCACGTACCAGCCCGGCTGTCACAAGACGATCCGCCTCGGTATGCATGACCTTGGGACTCGCGCCGATCAGTGCCCCCGCCTCGGCGAGGCTGTAGTCCCTGTCAGGGTGAAGGTACAACAGTGCCAGCAGTGCCCCGGTCGCCCGTGACGGCAGCAGCGGTAGCAGCCACGACGGGTTATGTTCCACAGAGGAAAGAATATGTTCCCCTGTGGAACGTTACAACGTGGCACCCAGCCCCGGCGGGGCACGTACTGGGCACGCGGAACGGCGGAACAGCGTGACTAGTCTCGCTCGCAAGTGCGCGGAGGCCACCCTGACCTGGGCCTTCGTCGTGGAGCGGGTGACGGGAATCGAACCCGCACTGTCAGCTTGGGAAGCTGATGTTCTGCCATTGAACTACACCCGCGCGGACTGCCAGCAGAACCGCGGGTCCCGAGTCCTTCGCGAACCGCCGCTGTGCCGACTACCGCGACGACATCGTACCTGAACCGGTAGGTTGCCTGCGTGCTGCTCTCCGATAGGGACATCCGCGCGCAGATCGAGTCCGGCCGGGTCAGGCTCGACCCGTTCGCACCCGAGCTGATCCAGCCGTCCAGCATCGACGTGCGACTGGACCGCTACTTCCGCGTGTTCGAGAACCACAGGTACCCGCACATCGACCCGGCCGTCGAGCAACCGGACCTGACCCGGCTGGTCGAGACGGCGGGGGATGAGCCGTTCGTGCTGCACCCCAGCGAGTTCGTGCTCGCGTCCACGTACGAGGTAGTCTCGCTCCCCGACGACATCGCCGGCCGGCTAGAGGGTAAGAGCTCGCTCGGCCGGCTTGGGCTACTTACCCATTCAACGGCCGGCTGGATCGACCCTGGGTTCTCGGGGCATGTGACGCTCGAGTTGTCCAACGTCGCCACGCTGCCGATCAAGCTGTGGCCCGGCATGAAGATCGGCCAGCTCTGCCTGTTCCTGTGCAGCTCGCCGGCCGAGCACCCGTACGGCTCGGCCGTCTACGGCTCGCGCTACCAGGACCAGCGCGGACCGACTCCGTCCCGCTCTTACCTCAACTTCTACCGCGCCGATGTCGGGGCGTCGGGCGCGCCGACGCCGCCGTAGAGTTCGTGCCCGGCCGCGTCGTAGGCGCCCCAGCCGGCGATGGCGGGCCCCGGGCCAATCTGCATCGCGTAGAAGCCCTGCCCGGAGAACACGGCCACCGGAACCTTGTCCGACTTTCCGTTGGCCAGCGTCACCCGCAGGTACGCCACCGATGGCCCGGCCGTGCCGACGATCCACCTCGGCACCGCGGACGGCGAGCCGCCCCGCATGATCACCCGGGGGCGTGCGCTCAGCGACGCAGGCGACCAGCAGCTCTGTTGCGCACCATCGGCGACGGGAGCGTCAAGGCTAACGCAGTAACCCCACGGACCCGCGTCTACGTAGACGCCCCAGTCGTTGCCGCCAGACCCCCCAGTGGCGATGTACCTGCCCTCCTGCGCCGGCCCGGTCTCGCCAGGGGCGTACCAGCTCACGAAGTACGTCCCCGGTCGCAGCTCCCCGCCGTAGAACGGCACCGAGTAGCCGAGCTCCCTGGTACCCGAGTACGCGGTCGCCTTGTCGACGCTAGCCCCGAGGAACTGGAACATCAGCCCCACCCACCGGTATCCGGCGGCGGCCACGGGACGCAGGTCGATCGTGCTGTTCCAAGTCACGGTCTTGCTCACGCCGGGTGGCTGCCTGACCTGGCGGCTGTTGGTCAGCGTGAACACGACCTTGGTCACGTCGGGCCGGACGATCCCGAACAGCGCGTCCCAGACCGGGGGGCCGTTGCCAGCCAGACCGTGAGGCAGGTATTCGGCCACGGTCGCGCCAGACAACGAGGCGAGCCCGCTCAGATGCTCAAGGCTCCGCAAGGCCACGCACGACTGCCGCAGACCGGTCTCCCCGGCGCACAATCGGCCCGCCTTCTGATCCACGACGATCCGCCAGGGATGCCCATGGATGCTGCCCGCGGCGATGACACCAGCCCGGCCGGCTCGCGCAACCGGCGGCTGCCTGCCGCCGCCCCACAGCACAGGCGCGATTACCGCCACGGCAACAGCCACCACCACCGCCGAGCCGCCCGCCAAGGCCAGTCGCCTGGACAATCGCATGGCCCGCCCCTTTCGCAACACTGCCGCGACCGGCGGCTGCCTGGGCTGGACGTCATTGAGCAGGACGCCAATGCCTGTGCGCAGGTCCCGCTCCCACTGCTCGTCATCGCTGGTCATGGCCCACCTCATCGATCAGTTCCAGGCTCAGCCGCAGCTTGGCCAGCGCCCTGGACGCCTGGCTCTTGACGTTGCCGACCGAGCAGCCGAGCACCTGCGCAGCCTCGGTCTCGCTCAAATCGAGCCAGTAGCGCAGCACGACCGCGGCGCGCTGCCCGGCCGGCAGCCTCATCAGCGCCGCGAGCAGCACCGACCTGTTCTCGAGGCCGCGCAACCCGTCAGCCTCATCGGCCGCGCGCGGCTCGGGCGGCGAGATGGTCAGTACCTCGTCGACCCGTCGCTTGCGGAAGCGGTCCCTGCTGGCGTTCACCACGATCTTGCGTACGTAGGCGTCCGGCTCGCCGGCCCGCCGTACCCGCGGCCAGGAGGCGTAGGCGCGGGCCAGCGCGGTCTGCGCCAGGTCCTCGGCCAGCCCCTGGTCGCCGGTCAGGGCGTAGCCGAGCCGGACCAGTCGCTGCCAGCAGCCGAGCATGAACTCGGTGAACTCGGCGTCGGATCGCGCGTCCACGGCCACCTCTCTCACCCCGTTCAGACCACGATCGGCGCCCGGATCGTTGCACGGGGGCGCGACGCCGGGGTTAGTCGGGCGTGTTCTGGTAGCCGGGCGGACGGCGGGTCAGGGCGGCCAGCAGCCTGTCGCGCTCGGACAGGGCCTCGCGCAATGCGTCGCGAAGCGCGTCGCGCTCCGCGACGAGGGCCTTGACCTCGTCCTCAAGCTCGAGCACGCGGCGGACGGCGGCGAGGGTCATGCCCTCGTCGCATAGCTGGGCCACGTACCTGACCACGGTGACCTCGGTGCGCGAGTAGCGCCGCTGCCCGCCCGATGACCGGGACGGCCTGACGACGTCGAACTCGTCGAGGCGGCGCAGGAAGGCCTGCTGAAGGTCGAGCATCTGCGCGACCTGGCCGACCGTGAACAGCGGCAGGTTCTCGTCTTCAAACGGCAGCACGGCTAACACACTCCAGCATCGGGACGGGCCGGGCAAGCGGTCCACACCGCTTGCCCGGCCCGTCGCCTCGTCGCTCGTCAGATTAGGCGGTGAGCTCCTCGGCTCCGGACCGCTTGATCTCGACCTTGCGAGGCTTGGCCTTCTCCTGCAACGGGAGCACCACGCTCAGCACCCCGTTGTCATAGGTGGCCTCGATCTTGTCGGTGTCGACGGTCTCGGCCAGCCGGATCTTGCGGGTGAACGAGCCAGTCCGCCGCTCGCGCAGCACGGGCCGCTCGCTCTCGGTGTACTCCTCGACCCTGCGGGCCGAGACGGTGAGCACGCCGCGGTCGGTCGTGACCTCGATGCTCTCGGGGTCAGCGCCCGGCAGGTCGACCTTCAGAACGACCTCGTCGTCACGCCTGATGACGTCCATCGCCAGCGCGGACCTAACGCCGCCGTTGCCGTCGGCCCAGCCGAATGCGCGCTGGACCATCCGGTCGAAGTCGGTGACGAACGGATCGAACGATGTCAACAGCATGGATCCACCTCCAGTGAATTCAGCGGGGGTTCAGGGGGTCGTCCCCCCTTGGCCAGCACCGCCCTGGGGTCCAATGCCGGACACCAGTTACCTACTGTTCTACCGGAAGTAAACCTCAAAGTCAAGTTTGAACTTCGCTCGACTTAAAGCGTGAGGAAAGTTCTAAGCTCACAACCGTTCGATGATCGTCGCGTTGGCCTGGCCGCCGCCCTCGCACATGGCCTGGAGGCCGTAACGGCCGCCGGTCCGCTCGAGCTCGTGCAGCAGCTTCGTCATCAAGATGGCGCCGGTCCCGCCGAGCGGGTGGCCGAGCGCGATCGCACCGCCGTTCGGGTTGGTCTTCTCCAGCGACGCCCCGGTCTCTGCCGACCAGGCGATCAGCACGGGCGCGAACGCCTCGTTCACCTCGAAGACATCGATGTCGTCGACGGAGAGCCCGGCCCGCTCGAGCACGCGCTCGGTCGCCGGGATCGGGCCGGTGAGCATGTAGACCGGGTCGGAGCCGACGACGGCCAGCGAGTGGATCCGCGCCCGCGGCGTGAGGCCATGGCGCCGCACGGCGTCCTGCGAAGCGATCAGCAGCGCGGCCGAGCCGTCCGAGATCTGCGAGGCCGTCGCCGCGGTGAGTTCCCAGCCGTCGCGCAGCGGCTTGAGCTCGGCCATCTTCTCAAGCGAGGTGTCCCGGCGCGGACCCTCGTCCACGCTCACGCCGTTGATGGGCGCGATCTCGCGCTCGAACCTGCCCTCGTCGATCGCCCTGATCGCCCGCTGATGGCTCGCCAGCGCGAGCTCCTCGAGCGCGAGGCGCTTGATCCCCCACTTCTCGCACATCAGCTGAGCGCCACGGAACTGGGAGATCTCCTGGTCGCCGTACCTGTCGTGCCAGCCAGTGCCGAACGGGCCAGCCATCTGCTTCTCGAGCGGCAGCATGACCGTGGTGCCCATCGGCACCTGGCTCATGCTCTCGACCCCGGCGGCGACCACCAGGTCCTGGGTGCCTGACAGGACAGCTTGCGCGGCGAAGTGCACGGCCTGCTGCGACGAGCCGCACTGCCGGTCTATGGTGACGCCAGGAACCGACTCGGGCAGGCCAGCGGACAGCCAGGCGTTGCGCGCGATGTCGATCGACTGCGCGCCGATCTGGGAGACGCAGCCCATGATCACGTCATCGACAGTGGCCGGGTCGATCCCGGTCCGCGAGATCAGCTCGGCAAGCGCGTGCGACGCGAGGTCAACCGGATGGACGGACGCCAGCCCCCCGTTCCGCCTGCCGACCGGAGTCCGCACCGCCCCGACGATGTATGCCTCAGACACGACTCTCCTTCCCGCTCGCCTCCGGACGCCTGATCCTTCGATGTTACCTGCGAGTAGGCTCGCGGACATCCCGGAGTTCTCGGCCAGCTTCCAGAGAACCAGGCCAGCCAGCGCGGCCCGTTATGCTTAGAACTAAGGAAATTTACTCAGCAACAGGGGCGCGTGAGGATCCAGTGACCGACGGCCTGATCTTGCTCGGATTCATCGCCGTCTTGGTGGTGTCGCTCGTCGCCAGGGGCCGCAGGCGGATTGGCCTGCGGACGCCGGCCGGCGTGTTCGTGGCGATGGTGGCCGCATTCGCGATCGCCGTGCTGATCTTCTGGGTCACCAGCCGGCGGTCGTGAGCCGGGGGCGACGCCGACCGGGTAGTTAAACTCGCCACGCCAGCCTTGATCGGCATCTCGAACCAGACCGCCTTGCCGTCATCGGTTGGCCGGCAGCCCCACCGGGTGGCGAGCTGCTCGACCAGGTACAGGCCGCGGCCGCCCTCGTCGGTCTCCCCGGCCATCCGGATCCTCGGCAACCGCAGGTCCGAGTCGAACACCTCTACCCAGACCGCATCCTGGCCCTTGCGAATCCGGAGCTTGAACTCCTGGCCAGGCAGCTTGCTCAGCTCATCGGGGAGTACCAGGCCGGCCCAGTCCTCATCGGCATCGGCGAGCGCGACCTGGGCACCTTGCGCGGCCGGCCCGGCGGCCTCGAACGCGAACTCGCTCCTCGCCACGGGTGCGGGCGCCGTGTGCCTGACCACGTTGGTGACCACCTCGGAGACCAGCAGGCACGCCAGGTCGGCCTGGTCGTCGTCCATGCCGCACTCGACGAACATGTCGAACGCCATCTTCCTGGCCTCGGAGACCCTGATCGGCTCGGCGGGCAAGTTCACGTCCCAGTGCTTCAGGTTCTCCGACGCGGTTCGGACGACCAGGATCGCCATGTCGTCGTCGATGTGGCCGGGCACCGCGTTCTCCGCCGCTTCGACGATCCGCCAGACGCTCTCCTGCGCCACCGACCCGACCGCCTCACCGAGCATGCCGAACACCTCGGTGGGGGTGTAGTCGCCCGAGCCGTCCTCGCGCGGACGCCGGTCGATGAGCCCGTCGGTGAAGAAGATCAGCGTGGACCCCACCGGCAGGTCGCGGGTCTCCTCGTGGTGCGGCGGCAACCCGGGCACCACGCCGCGCACGCCAAGCAGCAGGCCCTCCTCGATGTCAAGCTGGGCCACGTTGTCACCGTTGACGATCAGCGGCGACCAGTGCCCGGCGTTGGCGAGCGTCAGCTCGCAGAACCAGGGGTCGTAGATCAGGTAGATGCAGCTCACGATCGGCCAGTCGGTGACGGCGTCGTCGCTGTCATCCGTCATCGTCACGACCCACTCGTCCAGCCGCTGCAGTATCTCCGCCGGGGCCTTGTCGTCGAGCGCGAACGCCCGCAGCGCCGAGCGAAGCTGCCCCATGATCGCCGCCGCCTTCGCGCCGCGGCCTTGCACGTCGCCGATCACGATGCCTACCCGGCCAGCCGACAGCGGGATGATGTCGTACCAGTCGCCGCCGACCTGCGTCTGGATCCCCTGGCCGTGGCTCTCAAGCGGCTTGGCAGGCACGTACCTGTGCGCCACGTTGATGCCGTCAAGCGCCGGCAGCTTGCTCGGCAGCAAGCTGTTCTGGAACGCGAGCGCGGTGGCGCGTTCCTCCTCGAACAGCATCGCGTTGTCGATCGCGATGGCGACCCGGCTGGCGATGGCCGCCACCCGGTCCCTGTCGTCTGGGACGTAGAACTGAACGTCGCGGTCGGTGAGCCCGGACAGCACGAGCGTCATCACGCCGAGCATCCGGCCTCGGGCCTGGAGCGGCGCGGTGATCATCGACCTCATGCCGACGCCCCGGCTCGCCTCCATGCTCTCCTCGCTCGGCGCCGGGTAGTCCCCTTCGTACAGCTCGTCGTCGAGCAGGAGCGCCTCGTTGTCGTCCATCGCCCGCAGGCAGAAGTGGCCCTTCGGGTAGTTGGAAAGCTCGCCGGGCTGCGCCCAGCTACCAGGCGGCGGCTGCCAGTCCCACGCGTTCTTCACGACACGGCGGACCAGGTCGTTCTTGTGCCACAGGTCGATGAAGCAGTGGTCGGCGAACTGCGGCACAAGCGTCTCTGCCACCCGGTCCAGGGTGGCTGCCAGCGGCAGCGTGGTGCTGAGTTGCTCGCCGATCCAGTCCAGCAACCCGGCCTGCTTGGGCACGTCCTCGCCGAACTGGACCGCCTGCCTGGCCATGATCAGGCTGCCGGTGACTGCGCCCGCCTTGTCGCGCAGCGCCGACGTGGTCAGCCTGATGAAGAACTTCGCGCCGTCCGGGCGCCTGATCGAGACCGTGCCCTCCCAGTCCTTGCCCTTGCATGCCTGTCGCTTGAGGCTGTCCAGCTTGATGAAGTCATCGTCATCGAAGCCAAGCTTGAGGAAGGCAACCTCGGTCATGTGCGCCGGAGACGGGAAGCCGAACAGCGTCGCCGCGTAGCCGTTGGCGAAGCGCAGCACGCCGTAGTGGTCGACGACCAGCATCGCCGCCTCTACCTGGCCGAACACCTGATCGGTGCTGATCAGGCCGGGCGCGGCGTGAGGAGCGGTGGCGGGGGCGGCGCCGTCGGGGGCAGTGCTGTCGGGGGCGGCGGGGGCGCCGTCGGAGGCGCCAGCGATCACCACATCAGCGGTCACGTCAGGGGCGGTGGCACCGGCGCTGGGCGGCACGTGGCCGACCTTGGGTTCCGCGCTCACCGGACACCCGCCCGGAGGTCAGGGCAGCTCAGATACAAACACATGCTCGGCCACCTCGCGTGGCAGTGCCACGCTGAGTTCACCGACTCTGCCCGCACCTGTCACCCGCACATCATCACGGCCGGCCACCAGCGTCACCTGGCGACCGGGCTGTATCCCGATGTTCTTTAGTTTAAGCATCAATGCGGCATCACTTTGCAGTTGTTCGCTGATCCGTTGAACTATCACCTGGGCCGCCTCGGTCCCGACTACGGCCGTCATCGCCGCAGCAGGCTCGTGCGAGGCGGCGGCCGCTCCGTCGACGGCCGCTTCGGGGACGCCAAGCTCGGCGAGGCCAGGAATGACATTGCCGTGCGGGCAGCGCACGGGATAGTGCAGCAGATGGGCCAGCCGCCGTTCCACGCTGTCGGAAATGACGTGCTCCCAGCGGCACGCCTCGATGTGAACTTCCTCCCAGGGCAGGCCAATCACGTCCACGAGCAGGCACTCGGCCAGCCGGTGCTTGCGCATTACCCGGGTCGCCTGGGCCAGTCCCTCCTCCGTCAGCGCGAGCCGCCGGTCGTCAGCGACCTGGACAAGGCCGTCACGCTCCATCCGCGCCACGGTCTCGCTGACCGTAGGCCCGCTCTGGGACAGCCGCTCGGCGATCCTGGCGCGCAGCGGCACGATCCCCTCCTCGTCCAGTTCGAAGACCGTGCGGAGGTACATCTCCGTCGTATCGATAAGGCCGTGCGCCGCCACCTCAGCATCCTTCTCCCGCTCGCCGCTGGTTCGATGCTATGACCCAGCGGCACCTAACGGGCAACGCATAGATCAGGGCGCGAGCCGTTCGATCACCCAGCCGTCGCCAAGCCGACGGTAGCGCAGCCGGTCGTGCATGCGGTTCGCCCGGCCGTGCCAGAACTCGAAGGTCTGCGGGGCTACCAGGTAGCCTCCCCAGAAGTCGGGATGCGGGACTGGCTCGCCAGCCGGCCAGCGCCGCTCCAAGCGCTCGTAGCGCTCGTCGAGCTCGCGCCGCGACCTGATCACGGTGGATTGCCTGCTCGCCCACGCCGCGAGCTGCGAGGCGCGCGGCCTGGTGCGGAAGTACGCGGCGTCGGCCGCGGCGGACAGCCGGGTCACCGACCCTTCGATGATCACCTGCCGGTGGATCGCGTGCCACCCGAACATCAGGCACGCCCGGGGCACGTCGTCCAGGTCAGCGCCCTTCCTCGAGGTCCGGTTGGTGAAGAACACGAAGCCGTCCGCGTCATGGCCCTTGAGCAGCACGGTCCTCGCCCTCGGCGCTCCGGCCGCCGACACCGTGGCGAGCACCATCGCGGTCGGCTCGGGCAGTCCGGCCGCCACGACGTCGGCCATCCACCGCTCGAATTGCTCGTTCGGGTCAGCCGCCAGCGCCGCCTCATCGAGACCCTCGCTGGGCCAGTCAGCCGCGTTGCTCGGCATGCCCATGGGTACAGATCTTCACATAGCGCGCCCGCGTAGGGACGGGCAGGTGGCTATGTGGGCCGTTAACGGCAGGGTCGTAAGCTAAAAGCGCGGTTATCGCTACTCTGCGTCGCCCCGTGAACGTGGCGCCTAGATGGAGGTGTCCAAGATGCCTGACTTCGTGCCTGGCCTAGAGGGTGTCGTCGCGTTCGAGACGAAGATCGCCGAACCGGACAAGGAGGGAGGGGCGCTCAGGTACCGCGGCGTGGACATCGAGGAACTCGTCGGCCACGTGACGTACGGGCATGTCTGGGGGCTGCTCGTCGACAACGCGTTCTCTCCAGGACTGCCGCCGGCCGAGCCATACCCGATCCCGGTCCACTCCGGCGACATCAGGGTCGACGTGCAGAGCGCGCTCGCGATGCTGGCGCCGGCCTGGGGCATGCGGCAGTTGCTCGACATCGGCGATGAGCAGGCTCGTGACGACCTGGCGAGGGCCTCGGTGATGGCGTTGTCGTTCGTGGCGCAGGCGGCCCGCGGTCTAGGGCTGCCGATGGTGCCTCAGCGTCAGGTGGACGAGGCGAAGACGATCACCGAGCGCTTCATGGTCCGGTGGCGCGGCGAGCCCGATCCCCGGCACGTCAAGGCGATCGACGCCTACTGGGTGTCCGCGGCGGAACACGGCATGAACGCGTCCACGTTCACCGCTCGCGTGATCGCGTCGACCGGCGCCGACGTGGCCGCGGCCCTGTCAGGCGCGGTCGGCGCGATGTCCGGCCCGCTGCACGGCGGCGCGCCGGCCCGGGTGCTGCACATGATCGAGGAAGTGGAGCGGACGGGCAATGCCGAGGCCTACGTGAAGCGGGCGCTCGACGGCGGCGACCGGCTGATGGGCTTCGGGCACCGGGTCTACCGCGCCGAGGACCCGAGGGCGCGGGTGCTCCGCAGGACGGCCAGGGATCTCGGGGCACCGCGCTATGAGGTTGCCGCCGCCCTTGAGAAGGCGGCA
The DNA here is from genome assembly GCA_030045175.1 of Streptosporangiaceae bacterium. Lineage (GTDB taxonomy): Bacteria > Actinomycetota > Actinomycetes > Streptosporangiales > Streptosporangiaceae > Chersky-822. The sequence continues at coordinate 12,612 of JASIBM010000056.1, forward strand.
CTGGATGAGCTGCACGCACGCAGGCCCGACCGGGTGCTGGCCACCAACGTCGAGTTCTGGGCCGCGATCATGCTTGACTTCGCCGAGGTCCCCTCGCACATGTTCACGTCGATGTTCACCTGCGCGCGCACGGCCGGCTGGGCGGCCCACATACTCGAGCAGAAGCAGACCGGCAGGCTGGTCCGGCCGAGCGCCAGGTACGTTGGTCCGGCTGCCAGGGCGGTGCGCGAGGTTCCGGGCGCCGCCGACGTCCTGGACGCCGACGTCTAACCCGCCGACGTCTAACCCCTGGCCGGCGGGCGGAGCGACCAGCTTGCCAGGGTCTCGTAGCGTGGCCGCGGGCCGAGCAGGCTGTGGATGAGGTGCACCTGAGAGGTTGCCCAGCCCGACCCGGCGAACGCGCCCATCGAGCCTGTCAGCCTGCCCAGGTCGGCCGGCTGCCTGGACCGCGCCAAGGTCAGGTGCGGCCGGTACCGCCTTCCCTCGTCAGGCGGCGGCGCGCCCGCCCGCCGGGCCGCGGCAGCCACGGAGGCGGCAAGCGCCCTCAACCCGGTCATCGCCTGGTCCTCGCCTTCGATGTGCGCGCAGAGCACGCGTGCGCGTCGCGCGGAGGGAAACGCCCCGCCGCGACCTATGTACACGTCCTGGCTCAGGTGCCTGCTCGCCGCTCGATCGAGCCGCTCCTGCAGATCACCCAGCTTCGCCTCATCAACCTCGCCGAGGAACGCCAGCGTGACGTGCCACCTTTCCATGCTGGCCCAGCGAAGCTCGGGCCAGCATGGCCGCAGCGGCGCGACCGCCGCCTCAAGCTCTGCTAGCGCGCCGGCAGGCGGCTCGAGCGCAACGAACAGTCGCATGTGCTCATTGCTACCACCCCTGGCTCGAGCCGAGCGCGCGGCGACCCGGTCCAGGGCTCACCCGGCTAGGCGGTAGCTCGTGCCAGCTTGGTGCGACGCAGGTAGCTGCGGATAGGCACCCCGCGCGCGCGAGCGACGAGCACGGCCACGAGTGCCGCGCCAGCTACCGAGATCGCCCCCTCGGCCACGAGGCTCAGCCGGGTGCCGAAGTCCTGGGCGATCAGGCCGGTCAGCGGCGACCCTATGGGGGCGCCGCCGAGGAAGACCAGCATGTAGATGCCCATCACCCGGCCCCGCATGTCGGAAGCGGTCCCGAGTTGCACGGATGAGTTGGCCGCCGTGCTGAAGCTGATCACAGCCATGCCGGTGGGCAACAGCAGCAGCAGGAACAACCAGTAGGTCGGCATCAGCCCGGTGCCTACCTCGAGCGCGCCGAAGACCAGGGCGGTCCACACGAGCAAGCGCATGCCTACGCGGCCCCGCCGGGCAGCTGCGAGCGCACCACACAGCGCGCCGGCCGCGAAGACCGCGGATGCCACGCCGAACCGGCCGGCCCCGGTGTGGAAGACAACGCGCGACATCAGCGCGGTTGTGACCTGGAAGTTCATGCCGAACGTCGCGATGAAGAACACCAGGATCATGGTCAGGAGCAGGTCCGGCCTGGACCGGACGTAGGCCAGCCCTTCGCGTAGCTGACCCTTGGCCCGCGGGATTCGCTCGGCTAGCCTCAGCTCGGATGGCCGCATCAGGTACAGGCTGACGATCACGGCGAGGTAGGAGGCCGCGTTCAGGAAGAACGCCGCTGGGGTGCCGATCAGGCTGATCACCAGCCCGGCGACGGCCGGTCCGACGATCCTGGCCAGGTTGAACACGGCGCTGTTCAACGCGATCGCGTTGCGAAGGTCGGCCGGGCCGACCATCTCGACGGCGAACGACTGCCTGGTCGGATTGTCGACGACGGTCGCCATGCCGAGGCCGAAGGCGAGGAGGTAGATGTGCCAGGGCCGGACCACCCCGGTCACGGCAAGCACGCCAAGCACAAGCGCGAGCGCGCCCATCGCCGACTGGGTGAACATCAGCACGATGCGCTTGGAGTACCTGTCCGCGATCATGCCGCCCCACAGGCTGAACAGCAGCAAGGGCAGGAACTGAAGGCCGGTGGCGATCCCTACCGCAGTGCCGCTGCCGTGGGTCAGCTCGAGTACTAGCCAGTCCTGAGCGACCCGCTGCATCCACGTGCCGGTGTTCGAGATCACCTGGCCCGTGGCGAACAGCCGGAAGTTGCGCACCCGCAGCGAACTGAACATGCGCCGGCCTCGCTCGGCCGCGGAGCCGGCCTGGGGGCTAGGCCCGCCGCTCAGGACTGGCTGAGCTTCTCCAGTATCGGCACCGCGTCCTTGAGCACCGCCCGTTCCGCCGGAGTCAGGTCCTCCAGCCTGCGGGCCAGCCATGCCTCCCGCAACTGACGCACCTGACGAACGAAATCGCGGCCTTGGTCGGTCACGGTGAGAACCACCTGTCGCCGGTCGCTTGGGTGCTGCATCCGCCGGATCAGGCCGCGTTCTTCTAGTGAGGCGATGACCCTCGTGATCGAGGGTGGCTGCACCTTTTCGTGGTCGGCCAGCTCGCCAGGAGTCATCGCGGTGTGCTTCTCTAGCGCGGCCAAGGCCGCTAGCTGCGTGTCGGATAGCTCGGGTTGCAGCGCCTGCGCCACCCGCTCGGCTCGCATCCGGCGCGCGAGCCGGCTCACCGAGATCCGCAGGGACGTCGCGAGCCCCGCGTCCGGCCCGGGCTGGGGAGTTGTCATGATCGTTAGCTTCGCTCATTACTCTTGCTAACCGTATCTGACGCTTGGACATTCCGCCAGCTACGGCGCGACCTGTGACAATTGCCGGACGATGCCGACTAGCATCGTCCAGGCACGAACAAGGTACGCCATTGACTCCTCTTCCCGCTCGCCTCCGGGGCGCTTTAGGGCGCCGCCTTCCCTTCGTCGCGAAAACCACGCTCCTCGGTTAGCGCGGCGCCGCGCCCCTACGGCTCGC
>JASIBM010000391.1 GCA_030045175.1 Streptosporangiaceae bacterium
ATGCCTAGACCGCCAGCGCGGGCTAGCTGGCCGCCGCCGCCCGTGCGCTTTTCATCTGCTTCTTGTACGACCGCACGGCGAGCAGGGAGTCCTCGTCGGTGATGTCGGCGACCGAGTAGCGCGAGCCTTCCTCGCCGAAGTGCCCAGCGGCCTCCCGCCAGCCGGCCGGGCGCACCCCGAGCTGCTTGCCGATCAGCGCGATCGTGATCTGCGCCTTGTACTCGCCAAAGCCGGGCAGCTCGGCCAGGCGCGCCTTGAGGTCGGCGCCGTCGGCCGCGCCTGCCCACAGCGCGCCCGCGTCGCCGTCGTAGCGGTCGGCGACGATCCTGGCCAGTTCCTGCGCCCGGGTGGCCATCGCACGCGGGAACCTGTGCAACGCGGGCCGCTCGGCGAAGATGCCTGCGAGCGCGTCGGGGTCGAACTCGGCGATCTCCTGCGCGGTCGGCTCATGGCCGAGCCGCAGCGTGAGCTGGTAAGGCGAGCTGAACGCCTTCTCGAACGGAACCTGCTGGTCGAGCATCATCGCGAGCAGCAGCGCGAACGCGTCGCGTGACAGCAACTCGTTAGCCTGCGGCTCGATCGGCAGTGACAGCGTCATCGGGGCCTCCACGGGGGATGTCTTGCTCCATCATCTCGCAGTCGGGAGCGGTTAAAGCCCGTCAGCGGGGAGCTACCGTAGAGATGACAGATATGGTCTAGGTCTAGATAGCTAGGCACGCCACAGCGGGATGCAGCGATCCCGGCTGGAAGACAGCCAAGGCGGGCCGAAGGGGCAAGGCTCAGACGAGCAGAAAAGGGAGTCCGGTCATGTCGCGTAGTTGGCTGACGTTCGCCGCCGGGTTCGTGGTCGCGATCATCCTGATCGCCGTGGGCATCCCGTGGTGGATCCCGGTGCTCCTGGTCCTCGCCGCGATTTCGGTGCCCGTCGTCGGCTGGATGATGCTCGACCCCAGCCAGCGCCGCAGGATCCGCCGCATGCGGGATCGGGGTCAGCTTGGTCGCTAGCCTTCCCGCCGGCCGGCTCGGCCAGGCCAGGCCAAGGCCGCGTCAGCCGAGCTGGCCAGGGAAGAGCAGCGACAACTCGCCAGGGTAGGCCGCGATGAGGGCTAGCTCGTCGTTAGTGAGCGGCTTTCCCGTCGCCGACGCGCAGAGCTGCACTAGCTGGAAGACGAGGTCTTCGTGCTCGCCCGGGTCGATGCCGAGGCTGTCCATGACGTGCCTGAATCCCGCCATGCCGCCATACTCGCCGGTGAGCACGACTCGGCCGCGCCGCGCGTGCCAGTCCTGCGGGAACGGCCCCAGGGTGTCATCGTCGTACAGCTCGTAGTTGTACCGGTCCTTCAGCGCCCCGTCGGCGTGGATGCCGGACTCGTGGGCGAAGGCATTGCGCCCGGTGCCCGGCTGGTTGTTCGGCAGTGGCTGATCGAAGGCATAGCTGGCCCAGAGGGCGAACCTGCGCGCCCAGGACAGGTCAAGCTCGTCGCCGAACTGGACCTGGTCCGCGACGCCGAATCCGTGCTTGAACGCGAGCACGCACGACAGCAGGTCGGCGTTGCCCGAGCGCTCACCGATCCCGTTGACGCACGTGTTGACCCAGGCATCCTGGCCGGCGTCGAGATCGCCGAGCGCTCCTGAGACCGAGTTCGCGACGGCCATCCCCAGGTCGTTGTGGCAGTGCGTCTCGATCGGCATCACCGTCGCCGCCGCTAGCTTGGCGAACCGCTCCCTGATCCGCTCGGGGGTGTCGCCACCGATCGTGTCGCAGTACCTGATCCGGTGCGCGCCCGCCTCCCTCGCGGCCAGCGCGAATTCGAGCAGGAACGCGTCATCGGTGCGGGAGCCGTCCTCGGCGTTCACGCCGATCGTCTGCGCGCCGCCGGCCTTGGCGGCGGCGACGGCCGCCGTCATCTCCGCGATGATCGCGCCGCGGTCGAGCTTGCCACGGAACTTATGCCCGATCATCTGATCCGAGGTGGAGATGGAAAGGTTGTAGTGGCTCAGGCCGAGCGGGATAGCGCGCTCGACGTCCGGCGCCAGTGCCCGGCACCACCCAGACAGGCGCAAGTCGCCGAAGGCGCCGGCCTGCGCGAGCGCGACGTTGGCGCGGACGTAGGGCATCTCGTGGAACAGGAAAGGGAACCCGATCTCTGACTGGGCCACCCCTAGCTTCGCCAGGTAGAAGTTGACCATCGTCTTGCCGAACTTGGACAGTCCGGTGCGCGCCGTTTGCACGCCATCGCGGTTGGTGACGTCCAGGAAGTGAACCTTTGGCATGGCCGGCCTCCCTGCTCTTGAGCCACGCTCGATCATCAATAGTGTATCGTGCTGTCAATGTTGACTATAATCAAGTTGAGGCGAGGTCAGTGACCGATTGGATCAGCGCGGCCGAGGCGGCCAGGCGCTTGCGCATCAAGCAGGCCAGCTTGTACTCCTACGTGAGCCGGGGCGTGCTGCGCAGCCGCAAGAACGACGCCGGCCGGGGGAGCCTGTTCAGCGCGAGCGAGGTCGATGAGCTAGCCAGGCGCGGCCGCCCGCGAGCGACGCCGCGCGCGGGCGACCTGGTGATCGAGACCGGGCTGACGGAGATCGTCGATGATCACCTGCGGTACCGCGGGCTGGACGCGATCGATCTGGCGACGAGATCGACCCTGGAGGACGTCGCCGGGCTGCTGTGGACCGGGTCGCTGAGCGCGCCGGGCTCGGGGCCGGCCTGGCGGGTCACGGCGGAGGCCTATGCCATCGGCTCCGCGGCTGAGGCGGCTCTGCCGCGGGGAACATTTCCGCTTGAGCGGCTCCAGGTGATCGTGCCCGCGCTGGCAGCCGCCGATCCGCTGCGGCTGCACCTGGACCGGCCCGCCGTGATCACCACGGCCCGGTGCCTCGTGGCCGGCATGGTGGACTGCCTGCCTGATGCCGATCATGACGGGGTAACGCCGCGTTCCGGCGCCGGTCACGGCTGGGCCGACGGCGCAGGCGCACCTGACACCATCGCCGCCCGGCTGATGCGCAAGCTCTGCCCGGACGGCATGGCGCCCGCGCTGGCCGACGTGCTGCGCGCGGCCCTGGTGCTGCTGGCCGATCACGAACTCGCCGCGTCGACGTTCGCGGCCCGGGTCGCTGCCTCGATGCGAGCGGACCCTTACGCCGTGGTCGCGACCGGGCTCGGCGCGGTGGGCGGATCGCTGCACGGCGGTGCCTCGCTCGGCGCCGAGGTGATGCTCAGGTCGGCCGACCGGTCGGCCGACGCGGCGAGGGTGGTCGGCGACCTGCTCAGGCGCGGTGAGCGGATCCCCGGCTTCGGTCACTTCGTGTACCGGACCAGCGACCCGCGATCCGTTCTTATCCTGGATCTTCTCGCTCGGGCGGCACCGGAGTCGAAGCACCTCGCCGTCGCGCAGGCGGTGGTCGAAGAGGCGCGAAGCCGGTCGCTGCCCGCGCCCAACATCGACTTCGCGCTCGCGGCGCTGGCTTGCGTCGCGGACATGATCCCGGGCGCGAGCGAGGCGATGTTCGCGGTCGCGCGCGCGGTCGGATGGGTCGCCCACGCGCTCGAGGAGTACGAGCGAGGTGCACCGATACGGCCGCGCGGCATCTACACTGGGCCGACGGCTGCGGAGGAGGGGAGCCTTGCTCGAGATTGACGTGATCGACACGCCCTCGCTCGGCGACAGGGGGTACCTGGCGACGGACGGCGCGGTCGCGCTCGTGATCGATCCGCAGCGAGACTTCGACCGCGTGCTTGAGCTCGCGGCAGCCCGCGGAGTCCGGGTCACGCACGTGTTCGAGACCCACATACACAACGACTACGTCACCGGCGGGCTGGCCCTGGCGCGGGCGGTGGGCGCCGCCTACCACGTGAACGCGGCCGATCAGGTGTCCTTCGACCGGACGCCGGTCATCGACGGCGACGAGGTCGGGGTGGGCGAGATCACCGTCCGGGTGCTCGCCACGCCCGGCCACACGTTTACCCACCTGTCCTACGCGATCGAGCACGAGGGCCACGTTCGCGCGGTGTTCACCGGTGGCTCGCTGCTGTGCGGCTCTACCGGCCGCACCGACCTGCTCGGCCCAGGGCACAGCGTGGAGCTGACCAGGGCGCAGCGGCGCTCGGCGCGCCGGCTGGCCGCCGAGTTGCCCGCCCAGACCACGCTGTACCCGACGCACGGCTTCGGCAGCTTCTGCTCGGCGACCCCGGCGACGGGGGCCACGTCCACGATCGCCGCCGAGATGATCGCGAACCCCGCGCTGACGCTCGCCGAGGACGAGTTCGTGACGGCGACGCTCGCCGGGCTTGACGCCTACCCCGCCTACTACGCGCACATGGCGCCGGCCAACATTGCCGGCCCGCTCGCGCCCGACCTCGCGCCGCCGCGGCAGGCGAGCAGCGGTGAGCTGCGGCGCCGGATTGACGCCGGGGAGTGGGTCGTCGACCTGCGCTCCAGGGTGGCGTTCGCGGCCGGGCACCTGCGCGGCGCGCGTCATTTCGAGCTCGGCGACAACCTCACCACCTACCTCGGCTGGCTGATCCCATGGGGGACGCCGCTGACCCTGATCGGTACCAGTGCCGCCGATATCGCCGCTGCTCAGCGCGACCTGGTGCGGATCGGGATCGACCGGCTGCAGTCGGCGGCGACCGGCGAAGTCACGGCCCTGGCTGGCGGTGAGTCGCTGGCGAGCTATCCGGTGGCTCGCTTTGGCGAGTACGAGCGGGCCCGCCAGCGGGGCCAGGTCGTGCTGCTCGACGTCCGTAGGGATGCCGAGTGGCGGGCCGCCCGGATCCAGGGCGCGCTGCATGTCCCGCTGCACGAGCTCGCCGGCCGGATCGCCGAGCTGCCCGCCGGCCAGATCTGGGTGCACTGCCAGGCTGGCTACCGTGCGTCGATCGCGGCGTCGCTGCTTGACGCCGCCGGGCGCAGCGTGGTGCTCATCGATGACGACTTCGACGTCGCGCAGCGAACCGGGCTCGCGAGCAATGGCGTGCTGCCTGCTGGCTGAGCCGGCGCCGAGCTAGTGCCGAGCGGGAATCCAGGCAAGTGCGCCGGCATTGTCACTATCGACACACCGCAAGGCAGGAGAATCCGATGGCAGTGCGCAGGCTCAATCACGCTGTGCTGTACGTCCGCGACGTGGCCGAGGCGGTCGGGTTTTACCGCGACACGCTCGGCTTCGAGCTGCGGACCGAGATTCCTGGCCGGGCCGCGTTCTTGCGCGCGCCGGGATCAGCCAACGATCACGACCTCGGCCTGTTCGAGACACCAGGCGGCGTCGCGCCGTCCGGGCGTTATCTCGGCCTGTACCACCTGGCGTGGGAGGTGGGCACGCTGGCCGAGCTAGCCGAGATCAGGTCCAGGCTAGAGGCCAGGGGCTCGCTGGTCGGGGCGAGCGACCACCGGGTCTCGAAGTCGTTGTATGCCAAGGATCCGAGCGGCATCGAGTTCGAGGTGATGTGGCGGGTGCCAGCGGATCAGTGGGAACGGGAGACCTCGTCCGGCCCCATGATCGGCCCGCTCGACCTGGCGGCCGAGCTATCTAGGTGGGGCGACGACCTGGTGACCGGAGCCGCCGCCGGATCGGTCACCTGAGCGGTGCTGACCCTGGGGACTACCCAGGGAGCGCCCGTGCGGTGCCCGTGACGTCAATGCCGCCCTTGTAGGCCACGCCTCGTATCCGGATCGTGGGCCCGCTGGGTGCCTGGCCGCCGCCTTGCTGCCCGCCTGCCGGGTAGTCGCTGGAGACCCCGACGCCCGTCGCCTCGATCCGGGCACCGGGTGGCAGCACCACGTCGATCGTGGACTTGTAGGCGATGGCCCGGATCGTGGTGACCGGGGCGGTGAGCTCGGCGGCGCTGAGGTCGAGGCGTCCTGACCCCTTGTAAGCCACGCAGGTGAGCCGCCGGGGTACCCGCCAGTGCCCGGCCCTGGTTACCGAGCCCTTGATGGCGAGTGCGAGCGCGCCGCGCTTGGTCGCCGGCCTGGCGAGCTGCCCGGTCCCGGTGACTGCGGTCGCCGCGGGAAGGTCGGCGACCAGCTGGTCAAGCTCGGCATTCGTCCGTGCGGTGAGCGCGAGCTGGATGCGGCGGTCGAACTCCTCGTCGGTGAGCCGGTGCTCAGCGAAGGCGAGCTGCAAGCGCTGCGCGGCCGAGTCGCGCTCGGCGGCCGAGGCGAGCATCGGCGCGGAGCCTGACCTGGCAGG
>JASIBM010000392.1 GCA_030045175.1 Streptosporangiaceae bacterium
GCGTAGCTGACGAACCGGTGCCCGGCGATGCAGAGCGCCACCTGCGCGGCCGGCTGACCTGGGAACCTGACCACGGCGATGTCATTAAAGGCGGTGATGACCTGCTCGCCGATCACGGCATCGACGGCCAGCCGCGGCTCGATCGTGAACTGGCGGCGGTCGATGGCGGACAGCGCTCCTGGCAGGTCTGGCACGTCTACCTCGGCCAGGAAGCCGACCTTGCCTAGGTTCACCCCGAGCACCGGGGCGCGCTGCCGGTCAGCCAGTCGCATGGCGCGCAGCATGGTGCCGTCGCCGCCTAGGCTGACCAGCAGGTCCGAGCGGCGGGCAAGCTCGGCGGGTGCCACAGGGACCGCCGCGCAGCTCAGCCGGCGGATCTCCGCCGTCACGCCAAGGACCTGGGCGCCGGTGCGCTCCGCCCAGCCCAAGATGGCGGCGACCGCCTCGGCCGAGTCGCGCTCGGGATGCAAGACCATGCCCACGACGTGCATCGCAGCGGATACCCGTCACGCCGGGCCGAGGGGTGAGCCCCGGCCTGCTCCGGCCTGGTGCGAGGTCGTCAGCGCCCTGGTGGCCCGCCGCGCTGTCGTCGCCATGCGCCATCGCATAGCCCCAAGCTACCCGCTGCCGTGCGCCCCGGCCGGACCCCGGCCGCCACGCGTCGTCGTGGCTGGCGCCAAGTCATGGTCCTCGTCAGGCTTCGCCCAACTATGTAAGGAACTACCTGACAAAGGTCTAGACGAGGACCAGGGCAGGTCGTTCCCGCCTGCCTCCAGGTGATCATGGCAAGTCGCGCGCTTTTGACTGTTCAGGCTGCTGTTAACCGACTACCAAAGACCATGCGGTCGAATCTTTTGGAAATTTAGCCGATTGCCTCACCTGGCTTCTTCTGATCGGTGCTACAATTCATCTAGGCCAAAACCAGCCGTTTAGGGGACAAACGGGAACGGGCGTGGGCGAGGTGGGGGGGATCCGTGAGGCTCGATGAGTCATCTGTGCCTGATCGGCTGCGAATCGAGCGGGTCGGTCGGGTATCTGGTAGCAGGGCGGCGGACTGGACCGCCTCGTACCTGCTCCAGGTGGTGCTTATCGATGGTGGCTGCGGGCTGGTGGCCGGGCTGCTTGCGTTCCGGGTGCGGTTCGGCACGGCGGTCAGCGGTGACGCCGCCTACCTTTGGTTCAGCTTGGCCTTGCCGTTCCTGTGGGTGGTGGCCCTGGAGCTAGCCGGTGCCTACGACACGCGGTTCATCGGTATCGGCCCGGACGAGTTCCGGCGGGTGATCAACGCCGGCGTATGCCTGACCGCAGCAGTCGCAATTGTGTCATATGCCACCAAAACGGAGATAGCTCGGGGTTATATAGTCGTAGCGCTACCGTTTATGACTATATCGGACCTTTTGCTCAGGTTCGCGCGACGCAAACGACTGCATGAAAATCGGGCCAGGGGCCGTTGCATGCGCAAAGCGGTCATTGTGGGGCACTCTGACCTGGTCGGCGAACTGGCGACGGTGCTGCGCAGGGAGACGTACCACGGGCTCTCTGTCGTGGCCGCCTGCATCCTCGGTCCTGGCACGCCAGTGGCGATCGAGGGCGTCCCTGTCATCGGCGGCGTCGAAGAGAACGTCGGCAGCCTCGTGGACGTCGTCCGCGTTCATGAGGCCGACACGGTGGCCGTGCTGGCTTGCCCCGAGATGAATAGCACCAAGCTGCGAGAACTCGCGTGGGCGCTCGAGAAGACCGGCACCGACCTGTGCGTGGCGCCGGCCCTGCTCGACGTGGCGGGCCCGCGGACGACGATACGTCCGGTCGCCGGGCTGCCGCTGCTGCACATGGATCATCCCGAGTTCACCGGCACGCGCTGGCTGATCAAGTCCCTGTTCGATCGCATCGCCGCCTTCTTCGGATTGCTGCTGCTGTCGCCGGTGTTCGCGGTGGTGGCGCTCGCCATCAAGCTCGGGGACCGGGGGCCGGTCTTCTTCCGGCAGACCAGGGTCGGCAAGGACGGCGGTCGCTTCATGCTCTACAAGTTCCGGACGATGGTCGTTGACGCCGAGAAGAGGAAGGCCGAGCTGGCGGCGCTCAACGACGGCGACGGCGTGCTGTTCAAGATGCGTGACGATCCGAGGATCACGCGAGTGGGCAAGTGGCTTCGAAGGTACTCACTGGACGAGTTGCCGCAGCTTATCAACGTGCTGATCGGCGACATGTCGCTGGTCGGTCCGCGCCCGGCGCTTCCCGAGGAAGCGGTGCGCTACGCCAATCTCGTGCGCCGCAGGCTGGCAGTCAAGCCAGGCATCACCGGCTTGTGGCAGGTCAGCGGCCGGTCGGACCTGCCGTGGGATGAGGCGGTACGGCTCGACGTGCGCTACGTGGAGAACTCGACCTTCGTTCTCGACCTGCAGATCTTGTGGAAGACGTGGGCGGCGGTCACGCGTGGCGACGGTGCCTATTAAGCGGCACCTTCCACGCTCTGGCAGCGACCACGAAAATGCGGGTGTCAAAGGGAGAATAACATGACAGTAATAGCTCTAGCTGATCGTGAAAGCGATCTAGATCCATTTATGCAAGTAGTCGTTGATGATACCGGCCCGCCACTCGAATCCGACCCTGGGAACGTCGACGTCGCCTGCTTGGTGCGCAACGCGGCGCACGGGCAAGGATGGGCCTGGGAACGCTTGGTCGACCAGTATTCGAGACTTATCTGGGCAATGACGCGGGACTTTAACCTCATGGAAAGCGACGCTGCCGACGTGGTGCAGGCGACGTGGCTGAGACTGCTTGAGCACATACACCGGATCGAGTGCCCCGACCGGATCGGGTCCTGGCTCGCGACAACCGCGCGGCACGAGTGCCTGAGGCAACTCGCCACGCGCAAGCGGATTGTTCTGCTACAGAATGAGGAATTTGCTTTCGCCGACGTGTTGATTGACCGTCAGGACATCGACGAGGGGCTGCTGGCCGAGGAGCGCGCGGAGGCCGTTCGCGAGGCGATGTCCCTGCTGCCGTCACGCTGGCAGCGGTTGCTCGAACTGCTCATGTCAGATCCGCCGGCCTCGTACGCCGAGATATCGGATCAGCTTGGCTTGCCCATCGGCAGCATCGGTCCCACCCGGGGCCGATGCATCGAGCGGCTACGCGCCCTGCTCCAGCCCTGCTGAGCCGCCGGCATGAGACGAACTGGCCAGCTGCGCGTCCACCCATCGGCCACCGGACGCCTCGACGTCAGGGAACGCCGCCCGGACCTCGGCTTGCAGGTCAGCGACGAAGAGCAGCACCACGTCCGGCCTGCGGCGCGCGAGCTGGTCTGGCGCGACGATCGGAATGTCGGTGCCCGGCATCCGCAGCCCTTGCTTGGCCGGCGAGGCGTCGACGACGGCAGGCAGGAGCGTCCGGTCCACGGCCGCCAGGCGCAGGAGCGCAACGGCCCGGGACGCCGCGCCGTACCCCAGGACCGTCCGTCCGGCCGCTCGCTGGGCGACCAGCCAGGCTCGCAGCCCGCCTGCCTGTGCCTGAGATTCACGCTGCAGGCACTGCAGCACGCGCCAGTCGCCAACGCCGCTCGTGACCTCCTGGGCGAGGAGCGACCGGACGACGTCGTCCGGCCCAGTGCCGTCCGGCCCAGTGTCGTCTGGCCCAGTGTCGTCCGGCCCAGTCCGGCCATCGGCGTCTCGCTGGGCGCTCAGCAAGATCGTCCCGCCGTAGAGCTCGAACCGCCATGCCGTGCGGGCGCTGAAGCCGCTCACCGCGAGCATGGCCGCGAGGGCTGTCGCCGAGTAGTAGGCGTAGTGCCCGTGCCGCAGCGCGTTCCACTGCCCGCAGCTGACGATCGTGTCCAGCGAGTGGTATTGCAGCAGCAGCACGCCACCAGGGGCGACCCTGGCCGCGCGCTCGGCGAGCGCCGCCCGCTGGTCCGGCGCATGCATCAGCCCGAAGCAGTCGACGACCACGTCGGCCTGATCGCCGTCAGGCACCGACCGCAGGCCGCGGTCGCGGAGCAGCCCGAGCCACGACCCGCCGTGCGGGCTGCCGTACTCAGCCACCCGGGCGCCGTCAGGCAGCAGGCCGGCCTCGGCCACCTTGCGCACCGCGTCCTGCGCTTGCAGGACGAGCGCGGCGGGCTCGGCACCCCTGGGCTCTGCGGGAACCGTCGGGTCGGCTACCAGTTGGGCCAGGCCGCAGCCGGAGCACAGCCACATCGCGAGCGGGTACTGCGGGTCTGGACCTGGATCGTCGAGCCGGGGGAAGTAGTCGCAGGCAGGCTGCGGGCCCAGATCGAGCACCACCACGCCGGATCGTCCGCGACAGGCCCGGCAGGTCGGCTCGCTCATCGACGGTCCCCCCTTGTTGCGAACTTCGCAATCAGACCAAACCAGCTATAGGCACTGATCATGTTAATAGGCCCGCCGCGACCAGCGGCGCAAATGACAATGTAGCGAAAGCCTCGTCCGGCGGATGCTCGAACAGCGGATGCTCGAACAGCGGATGCTCGAACAATGGGAGTGAGATGATGTCATCGGCACCGCGGTGCCGCCTGTGTGGCGCGGGCCTCACGCGGACCTTTGTCGACCTCGGGATGTCGCCGTTGTGCGAGAGCTACGTCCCGGCGGCCAGGCTCGACCAGGCCGAGGTGTTCTACCCGCTGCACGTGCGGATCTGCGACGCGTGCCTGCTCGTGCAGTTGCCCGCCTACGTAGCGGGTGAGGATATTTTTTCGGAGTATGCCTACTTTTCGTCCTATTCCGATTCCTGGGTGGCGCACGCCAAGCGGTACGCCGACGCCATGATCGGCAGGCTCGGCCTCACCGGTGACAGCCTGGTAACCGAGGTCGCCTGCAATGACGGCTACCTGCTGCAGCACTTCCTGGCCGCGGGCATCGGCGTGCTCGGCGTCGAGCCGGCCGCGAACGTGGCGCGGGCGGCCAGGGACAAGGGCATCGAGACCGAGGTCGCGTTCCTTGGCAAGGACACCGGCCTGAAGATCGCGGAGTTGCATGGCCGGGCTGACCTGGTCGTCGCCAACAATGTCTTCCCGCACGTGCCCGACATCCTTGGCTTCGCCGCGGGCCTGCGCGCCCTGGTCAAGGACGACGGGCTCGTGACGCTTGAGTTCCCGCACCTGTACCGGCTGATCGCCGGGCGGCAGTACGACACGATCTACCACGAGCACTTCTCCTACCTCTCGCTGCTGACCGCGAGCCGGGCGCTTGCTGAGGCAGGGCTGGCCGTCATCGACGTCGAGGAGCTTGCCACGCACGGCGGGTCACTGCGCGTCTATGCCACGCCGGCGGAGTGCGCGGACCCGCGCGGCGACGGGGTCGAGAAGGTGCTTGACGCCGAGCGGTCCGCCGGGTTGCACTCGCTGGATGGCCACCAGGGTTTCGCTGGCGCCGTGCTGAAGATCAAGAGCGACCTGCTTGACTTCTTGCTCGGCGCGGCGCGGCAAGGCAAGGCGGTCGCCGGCTATGGCGCGCCGGGCAAGGGCAACACCTTGCTCAACCACTGCGGGATCCGGTCCGACCTGCTCAGCTATACCGTTGACCGCAACCCAGTCAAGCAAGGGCAGTTCCTCCCCGGCACCCACATTCCCATTTACGCGCCGGAGCGGCTCGCCGAGACGAAGCCCGACTACATCGTGGTGCTGCCGTGGAACCTGCGCGACGAGCTGATCGGCCAGCTCGATTACGTCAGGGGATGGGGCGGCCGGCTGGTGTTCCCCATCCCCGCGCTCGACATCGTGTGAACGGAGGTCCCTGGTGAAGGTCGTCTTGTTCTGTGGTGGCCTGGGCATGCGCATGCGTGACGGCGTCAGCAGCGGCCCGAAGCCGATGGCGATGGTGGGCGAGCGTCCGCTGCTGTGGCACGTGATGCGCTATTACGCTCATTTCGGGCACACGGAATTCGTGCTCTGCCTTGGTTACGGGTCCTCTTACGTGAAGGACTTCTTCCTGAACTATGACGAGACGCGCTCCAATGACTTCGTCTTGGAGAACGGCGCGCAGGACGTCAGGCTCTTCAGCACGGACATCTCCAACTGGCGGATCACGTTCGTTGACACCGGGCTGAACTCGCCCATCGGGGAGCGGCTGCGCCGGGTGCGGCGCTTCGTCGAGGACGACCCGATGTTCCTGGCTAACTACGCCGACGTCCTCACCGATGCGCCGTTGCCCGACATGATCGCCAGGTTCGAGGCGAGCCGCGCCGTTGTCAGCCTGCTTGCCGTGCCGCCCCAGTCATCGCATCACGTGGTCGACGTGGACGACGGCGGCATGATCACGAAGATCACCCCGATGCGGGACCTGCGCCAGTGGGAGAACGGCGGCTACTTCATCTTCCGGCCGGAGATCTTCGGCAACCTCCAGGAGGGCGAGGACCTTGTCGAGGACGCCATCGTGCGGCTGGTGCCCACAGGTCGTGTCATCGCCTACCCGTACAAGGGGTACTGGTCGCCGGCCGACACCGTCAAGGAGCGCGCGCACCTGGACGAGATGTACCAGCACGGCAATTGCCCCTGGATGATCTGGGATCCCGATCGCGTGGGTGCCGCGACGCCACCGCGCGGCGCGGCCGGCCGGCGGCCGGCATGATGCCGCTGAACCTGACGACGCCGGCGGGGCGGCCGCTGCGCGTGCTGGCTCTCGGCGCGCATCCGGACGACATCGAGATCGGATCCGGTGGCACGCTGCTCAGCCTCGCCCAGGCCAAGCCGGGCATGTCCGTGCGCTATGTGGTGCTGACTGGCTCGGCGGAGCGCCACCTCGAGGCGCGCAACGCGGCGAGCGCCTTCCTGCCCGGCGCCGACCTCACCGTGACACTGCACGACCTGCCCGAGGGCAGGTTTCCGCAGGTCTGGGCGCGGGTCAAGGACACCCTTGAGGAAATAGCCGGCTCGATCGCACCTGACCTGGTGCTCGCGCCATCGGCGCGAGATGCGCATCAAGATCACCGAGTCATCGGCGAGATCGTGCCCACCGTGTTCCGTGACCAGCTCTGCCTTGCCTACGAGATCCCCAAGTGGGACGGCGACCTCGGCCAGCCGACGGTGTACGTGCCGATGTCGGCGGGCCTGGCGCGGCGCAAGGTTGAGCTGCTGCACAAGTGCTTTCCCTCCCAGAGCAACCGCGACTGGTGGGACGACGAGGTATTCCTCGGCCTGGCCAGGCTGCGCGGGATGGAGTGCCGTGCGCCCTACGCCGAGGCATTCACCAGCCGCAAGACGCTGATCCAGATCCTAGGTACGGTGACTGGCTAGCCCGAAGTCCAGCCCCGAGTTCCGCCGGCCCCCATCCCCGACTCCCGACCCCGATCCCCGAACCCCCAGAGCCCTCCGAGAAGTGAGACAGCGATGACAGTCTTCGTCGACCCGGGCTTGCCCGCCGACGCGATGCGGCAGAGCCTCTATGACGGCAACCTGATCGTCTTGACCCGGCTGCGGTCGGTCAGCGATTTCGTGGATTACACCAAGGAGCAACTGGCCGATCTGTTCAAGCCGCATGACCCCGAGCATGCTCATGAGCATTTCGAACCGCCGCAGATGGCCGAGATGCTCGGTGCCTGGAAGCCGGCGTTCATCCACGCCGAGGCGTCAAGGAAGCACATCTGCTCGATCATCACCGAGGCCGGGCTCCCGGCCGAGCACACCCACTACGACGTGCCCAAGCCACGCACCGCCTTCCCGGTCGGGCACCTCACGACCGGGATCGCCTTCGCCTTTCCCTGGCACCGCGATGTCTGGTACAGCGCGCCCGCGCAGCAGATCAACTGGTGGCTGCCGATCTTCGCCGCGCGCCCGGACAACTCCATGAGCTTTGACCTGCCGAGCTTCGGCAAGGCCGTCCCGAACAGTTCCGATGCGTTCGACTACTACCGCATCAACGCCAGCAGGCTCAGCACGGCCACGCAGGTGACCAAGGAGGTGCAGGCCCGGCCGGCGGCGATCGACCATACGCCGGCGCACGACCTGGTCGTGCTGCCTTCGCCAGGTTCAGTGCTGCTCTTCTCCGGGGCGCAGCTGCACAGGTCGATCCCGAACACCTCAGGGCGTGCCCGTTACAGCGTGGACTTCCGTACCGTCGACGCGAGGGACCTGCTCGCAGGCAAGGGCGCTCCGCTGGCCGACGTGCACTGCACGGGCACGGCGATCAGGGACTTCCGCAACATCGCCGACGGGAGCGCCTTCGCCGAGGAAACGGTGGTCAGCCTGTTCGGGGCGCCGCCGGAGGGAGCGATGCTCGTCTTCAGCGGCGCGAACACGGCCACGGACGATTAGCGGCGGACTTGCTGGCGGCTAGCCGACATCACGTGCCAGCTGCCGCAGCCGCCTGACGGCCGGCCGCCAGACCTATTGTGCCGTTCCTGGTAATAGATAAGATTGTTTAGAGTTTCTTTTCCAGGAACGGTAGACCTTGTTAGGCCCGCAGGGCCAGCCGTACGCTACGCACATGCCGACCGAAAGGCTAACCGCCTCGATCACGCAGCCTCACCCAGACGACAGCCGGCTCCGGCTGCTCGCGCTGCTGCATAGCCCGTCGGCCAGCGGCAGCGACACAACGATCTGCAGGATCGCCTCGCATCTCGCCGCGCTCGGCCATTCGCTGGTGCGCGTGCCCGACCCAGCCGACCCTGCCGAATTGGCTAGGCTGGCGAGAAAGCACGGAGCCGACGCGCTGATCGGCACGCACGCATTCTTCAGCGGCAGGTCCTTTCGCGGATCTGGCCTCCCCTACGTGCTAGTTCTCGGCGGAACCGACGTCAACGAATTCGCCCACGACCCTGAGTGCTTAGAGATCATGACGCGCGCGGTCAGCGAGGCCACGGCCATCGTGGCGTTCAACGAGGACTTCATGCAGCGGTGCCTTCGCGTCTGGCCGCTGGCCGAGGGGAAGCTGTACCACATACCGCAGGGCGTGCGGACCAGGCCATCGGATTTCTCGCTGCGCGGCCACGCTCAGCTACCGCCCGACGCGCTGATCTTCCTGCTGCCGTCGGGCCTCCGGCCGGTTAAGGACCCGTTGTTCCTGCTCAGCAGCATCTCCCAATGGCATCGCGACGACCGCAGGATCAACCTGGTCATCGCAGGCCTGGCGTACGAGCCCAGCTACCACGAGCTAACGCTGCGGCGCATAGGTTCCGCCGCCGGCGTGCATTACGTAGGCGCCCTGGCGCAGCACGACCTGCATGCCGCGATGAGGGAAGCAGTGGCCGTGCTCAACACGTCACTGAGCGAGTGCAGCCCGAACGCGGTGCTTGAGGCCATGGACCTGGGCTGCCCCGTCATGGTCAGGGATATCCCTGGCAACACGTGCCTGGTCAGGCACGAGGTTACCGGGCTGGTCTTCGGCACGGCCGACGACTTCGGGGTCCAGGCGCGACGGCTGCTCGCGGACCGCCAGTTCGCACGCAAGATCGCCCGCCAGGGACAGGAGTTCGTCGCCCGAGCGCACCGGCTGGACTCGGAAAGAGCGGGCTATGCCGCCGTCGTCAGCCTCCTGGCCGGCCGGCTCAGGCACAGGTCGCCCTGCCCCCAGCAGGCCGAGCGGCGGCCCAGCTGAGCGCGCCGCCGGAGGATACGAGCTAGCCGTGCAAGAGCGCCCTTGTGACTGCACCCCGATGTGCGTGCTCCGCGCCGCGAACCCGGTCTCCATCACGCAGCTGCGTTCCACTGACCCTACGTTCGGCGCCAGGTCCGTCTACCTGGCCGGGCAGCGGGACCCCGGTGACCTGAGCCGGCGGCTCGCCGGATACGTCGTGCTGGCACACGACCCGCAGGTCCCGCTGATCGCAGCCGACTACTGGGAACACAGCCTCCCGTTCTACCGCGCGGTCATGGATGAGATTCGGATGCTGGTCGAACCGGAGCCGGTCGCGGCGGCGGCTTACCGGCGGCTCGCCGAGCGTCCCGCCGATGCCGCGGCCGAGGCCGAGCTGCGGCGAGTGCTCGCCAGGCTGCTCGCCGAACGTCGCGACCGCGCCGCGGCGTGCGAGCGCGTGGCCAGCGCCGCCGATGACAACGTCTATATCGGCTACTTTCGCGGCGACGACTACCAGGCCGGCGCCGCCCCGGTCACGCTCGGCGAGCTGCGCGAGATCGCCTGCCGCCAGTCCTGGCCATCGGCCGGCGCGGAACCCGAGGTCGCTGTGGTGATACCGCTGATGGACAGGGACGGCGGGGCCCGCGTCCGCAACCTGGTCGCGTGCCTGCTCGCAGTGCGCGACCAAACCTTCGGGCACCGGCGCGTCGCGGTCACGGTCGTCGAGTTCGACGCCATTCCCAGGTGGCGGCACGTCGTGGAGCCGCTCGCCGACCATTACGTTCACGTCCGCGGCACGGGCCGGTTCAACAAGTCCTGGTCATACAACGTCGCCGTGCGGCGTACCGCGGCCGGAACGCGGCTTCTCTGCCTGCTCGATGCCGACATCCTCGCCGACAGGGAGTTCCTCGAGCGCAACCACGCACGGTTCGCCGACGCCGGCCACGACGCGCACCTGCCGCACACCGAGGTGCTTTCGCTCGACGAGCCGTCAACGCATCGCCTGATCGGGCAGCGATGCCGCTCCGGCGACGCTCCGCTCGCCGGAGCGCGCGGGCTGCTGCTGCGCGACGCGCCCGGAGGCTGCCTATGGGTCAGGACCGAGCTCTTCCACAAGGTCGGTGGCTTCGACGAACGGTACAGCGGCTGGGGCGGTGAGGATGAGGACATGCTCGTCCGGGTCGCGGCGGCAGGCACGGCAACCCAGTGCGACGACGTGATGCTGCACACGGCACATCCGCGGCCGCCGATGCGGACTTCCGGCGGCGTGCCGTTCAACGGCCACATTCCGATAGGTAGCTGGACTGGTGAGCGCGGCTACGGCGACCCGGCGGGCCCGGTCAAGTCCGGCTCGCCGGAGCCTGACCGGCGTGTCCGTGGCTGAGCGCCGGCCGGCCGCTGGCCAGGCAGCGCCGCCCGACATCAGGCGCCCCCGCGTGGCGATATCCGGGATCTTCCTGCTGGCCGGCCTGATGTTCGGCACATGGTTCGCCCGGCTGCCGCAGTTGCGGATTCAGCTTGGGCTCAGCTATGGCGAGCTCGGCGTCGCGCTGCTCGCCCAGATGGTCGGGGTGGTCATCGCGATGCAGTTCGCCGAGCCGCTGTTCGCCCGGTTCGGCGGTGTGCTCGCGGTCCGCTGCACCGCCATGATCGTGCCCTGGTTCCTGCCCCTGCTCGCCTGGGTGCACGGGCCTGCCGAGGCGGTCGCCGGGCTGCTTGCCTGGGGCCTGATCGCCGGGGTGCTTGACGTCGGGATGAACGCGCAGGCGGTGCGCACCGAGCGGCTCGCTGAGCGGCCGATACTGAGCGGCCTGCACGCGGTGTGGGGAGTCGGGGCTCTGGCCGGCTCGCTGCTCACCGCGCTGGCGGTCGGGGCCGGCCTGACGCCGCGTGCGCAATTCCTGCTTATCGCGGTCGCCTTGTCGGTCCTGGCGGCGGCGAGCGGCAGCTACCTGGTGGCTGGCCAGTCCGCACGGCCACCACTGGCGGCCCGGGCCGCCGCCCCCGGACTCTCCGCCTTCCTGCGCGGCTGGACCAGGGCGGTGATCGTGCTCGGCATTCTCGGCGCAGCGGCTGAGATCACGGAGACGTCGGTCTCGAGCTGGTGCGGCATCTTCCTGACCGGGCAACGCGGCGCGCCGGTCAGCCTCTCCTCGTTCGGCTACACCGCGTTCATCGGGGCCGTGACCCTGACCAGGCTGGCAGGCGACCGGCTGCACCGGCGCTGGGGGCCGGTGCTGCTCGTCAGGAGCGGTGTCACGGTCACGGTCGCCGGGCTGGTCGCCGTGCTCGCCGGACGGGAGGTGCCACTCGATATCGCCGGATTCGCGATCCAGGGCTGTGGCATCGCGGTGCTGATCCCGATCATCACCAGCGCGGCCGGGCACGGCGGCGCGTCCGCAGGCTCCGCCGAGAGCCTGGCCATCGCCAGGTTCAGCACGCTCTACTACGCCGGTGCGATGGCCGGGCCCGCGCTGACCGGCTGGCTGGCCGAGGCGCTCGGCCTGCCGACGGCGCTCGGGCTGCTGATCGTGCCGCTCGCACTGATCGGGTCGCTCGCGGTGGCGGTGGCGCCGGCCGCGATGCGGCTCCCGGCCGCTTCAGGCGACAATGCCGGGGATCTCGTCTAGGCGTACAAACCTGTATCCGCGATCGAGGAGTTCAGGGACAAGGTGCTGAATCAACTCGAATGTGCGGTTGGCGAGCTTGAGTGCCTCTATGTCTGCGGTGCAGTCGTGCATCAGGATTATTCCCCTGCGGCCGGACTCTTCGATTCGCCTTATGCATGAGTCAGCGCACTGGTCGGGACTGTGGCCCTCCTGCCAGCACTTCCAATCTCTGCAGTCGATGTCCCAGGCGATCGGCCCGACGTGATCGGCTGAAACTTCGGGATCAGCGTTCAGGGCGCCCGCGATTGATGAATCCCATTTACCGTATGGCGGCCGGAAGAATATGACAGGCCCATCCACATAGCTTCTTATTAGGCTATCTGTCCGTGCGATCTGGGAGATCACGTCCCCGTTCTCCGACGCATAATCGACGAGGTCGAAGTGGTCATAGGTATGGTTTCCGATGAGGTGTCCCAGCTCTTGCGTCTCTCGCATTATCTCCGGCAATTCACATGCGAACTTGCCGACCACGAAGAAAGTAGCCCTGATCCCCAGCTTATGCAAGTACTGGGCGATTTCGACTGTCCGGGGCCCGGGGGCGGGTTGCGGGCTGTCAGTCCGGCCAGGCCCATCGTCGAAGGTAAGGCATAGCGTCCTGTCGCCAAGGGACGAGCGTCCGTAGAACAGTCCGTTTTCGTACATCCACCGATCCTTGGCCGCAGGGATCTGACCTCGGCATGTCGCGACCCAGCTTAGCCTCGATCCAGCGCCAATTAGCTCCCATTCAGGCACGGCAGGCCGAAAAGTACCATCTGACCTGGGACGATGGTTGTTGTGATGCTTCCACGATCACGGTTCAGCCAGCGTTACGCCTCGACGGTCGCTGGCTCACCCACGCTTGCCTTGTCGCCGGGCGGGAAGACCAGGTCGGATAGCTCGGTGAACTGCTCGTCGAGGCCCTTGGCGTGCTCCGCGTAACGCTCGGCAATCATCTCGCGCACCGGTTCCCACCGATCGCCGAGCTCGGTGAACTGCTCCATCAGCCGGTCGATGTCGAGAGAGTGGGCAAACTGGCAGAATTCTGCCAGTCCCATGTCCGTCATCAGCGCGATGTTCTTTCCCGAATAGCCGAGCGATATGACCGGCTTGCCGAGCTTGAGGGCGCACATGACGTTGTGGTAGCGGGTCGCGACCACGCACCCGGCGGGCTGCATCGCCCGCATCAGGTCGGTGAAGCTGGCGATCGGCTCGGCCACGATCCAGCCCGGCTCCAGGTCCGGCCGGTACGCCCGCAGGTCAGCGACGATGTCGTCGGCGACAGCCACGTCGCACTCATCGCCGGTGAAGAGCCGGATCCGATGGCCGCCGTCGGCCAGCCACCTGACGAACCGCTTCATCCCGCCGACGTAGGCGGCGTAGATCTCGTCGGCCTGGGCGCGATGGTCGTTGGTCCCGTAGTACGCCATCACGCCGACGCCGACGATCTGCCTGTCGCCAGGCCCCGCCTGCGGAGCAGGGATCGCGTAGACGAGATCGGGGTACACCCGGTCGGCCGACGTGTCCACGCCAGCCTTCGCCATGGCGTCGCGCGACCCG
>JASIBM010000393.1 GCA_030045175.1 Streptosporangiaceae bacterium
CCGGTCTTGGTGCGCTTCGCGTAGCCGCCCCTGGTGATCGTGACGACCACGTCCTCCTCGGCGATCAGGTCCGCCTCGGACACCTCACCGTCGTAGGCGACCAGCTCGGTGCGCCTGGCGTCGCCGTACTTGGCCGCGATCTCGGCGAGCTCGGCGCCGACGATCTGGCGCTGGCGCTCCGGCGAGGCGAGTATCGCCTCGTAGTCGGCGATCTGCTCCATCAGCTCGGCGAACTCGTCGATGAGCTGCTGCCGCTCGAGCGCGGCCAGCTTGCGAAGCTGCATGTCCAGGATCGCCCGCGCCTGGACCTCGTCGATGTCAAGCAATTCCATCAGGCCTTGCTGCGCGGCAGCCGCCGACTCACTGGCCCTGATCAGCGCGATTACCGCGTCGATCTGTTCGATCGCCTTGATCAGCGCGCTCAGGATGTGCGCCCGCTCCTGGGCCTTGCGCAGCAGGTAGCGGGTCCGCCGGACGATCACCTCGATCTGGTGGGTGACCCAGTGCCTGATGAGCTGGTCGAGCCGCAGCGTCCTTGGCACGCCGTCGACCAGGGCGAGCATGTTCGCGCCGAACGTCTCCTGAAGCTGGGTGTGCTTGTACAGGTTGTTCAGCACGACCTTGGCCACCGCGTCCCGCTTGAGCACGACGACCAGCCGCTGGCCGGTCCTGTCGCTGCTCTCGTTGCGCACGTCGGCGATGCCGGCGATGCGGCCTTCCTTGACCAGCTCGGCGATCTTGCGCTCGATGTTCTCCGGGTTGACCTGGTACGGCAGCTCGCTCACCACCAGGCATGGCCGGCCCTTGCGGTCCTCTTCGACCTCGACCACGGCGCGCATGGTGATCGAGCCGCGCCCGGTCCGGTACGCGTCCAGGATGCCGCGGCGCCCGACGATCTGGCCGTGCGTCGGGAAGTCCGGGCCCTTGATCCGCTGGAGCAGCGCTTCGAGCAGTTGCTCGTCGGTCGCGCCGAAGTTCTCCAGGTACCACTGCACGCCGTCGGTGACCTCGCGCAGGTTGTGTGGCGGGATCTTCGTGGCCATGCCCACCGCGATCCCCTCGGAGCCGTTGACGAGGAGGTTGGGGAACCTAGCCGGCAGCACCACGGGCTCGGCCGACCGGCCATCGTAGTTCGGCCGGAAATCGACGGTCTCCTTGTCGATGTCCCGTAGCATCTCCATCGCCAGCGGGGCGAGCCTGCATTCGGTGTAGCGCATCGCGGCGGGCGGGTCGTCGCCACGCGAGCCGAAGTTTCCCTGGCCATCGATGAGCGGCATCCGCATCGCCCACGGCTGCGCCATCCTGACCAGCGCGTCGTAGATCGCCGAGTCCCCGTGCGGGTGGTATACGCCCATGACGTCGCCGACCACGCGGGCGCACTTGAAGAAGCCGCGGTCCGGCCGGTACCCGCCGTCGTACATGCCGTACAAGATCCGGGTGTGAACCGGCTTGAGGCCGTCCCTGACATCTGGCAGTGCCCGGCCGACGATGACCGACATCGCGTAGTCGATGTAGCTGCGCTGCATTTCGACCTGGATGTCGACAGGCTCCAGCCGGCCTCCTGGCTCGCCCGCGCCCTCGGGCGGGGCCTGCGGGGTATCCACGCTCATGCAGATCTCTCCTTCAACCATGATCGCGGACTTTCATCAGTCAATCCGACTGACAAACGACCACGATCATGAAAACCAAGCCGTCGGGCGCCGGGTGACCGGCAGGCTCCCGGGCTATATATCCAGGAAACGGACGTCCTTCGCGTTGCGCTGGATGAAGGCCCGCCTCGCCTCCACGTCCTCGCCCATCAGCACGCTGAACAGCTCATCGGCCTGCGCCGCGTCGTCGAGGGTGATCAGTCGCAGCACCCGCCTGGCCGGATCCATCGTGGTGTCCCACAATTCGGTCGCGTTCATCTCGCCGAGGCCCTTAAATCGCTGCACCCCGTCGCGCGGGCGCGGGTCCTTGCGGCCCTGCTCGATGCCCGCCTCGATCACCGCGTCCCGTTCCTTGTCGGAGTAGGCGTAGCCGGGCGGCACGCCACGGGCATCCCACTTGATCTTGTAGAGCGGAGGCTGCGCCAGGTAGACGTACCCGGCCTCGATGAGCGGCTTCATGAACCTGAACAGCAACGTCAGCAGCAGCGTCGTGATGTGCTGACCGTCGACGTCGGCGTCGGCCATCAAGATGATCTTGTGGTACCTCAGCTTGCTGATGTCGAAGTCCTCGTGGATGCCGGTGCCGAGCGCGGCGATCAGGGCCTGCACCTCGGTGTTCTTCAGCACCCGGTCGATCCTGGCCTTCTCTACGTTCAAGATCTTGCCGCGGATCGGCAAGATGGCCTGGAACATGGGATCGCGGCCGCCCTTGGCCGAGCCTCCGGCCGAGTCGCCCTCGACCACGTAGATCTCGCAGGCCTCAGGCTCGCCAGACTGGCAGTCGGCCAGCTTGCCCGGCAGGCCCGCGCCCTGCATCGCGCTCTTCCTGGTCAGGTCGCGCGCGTGCCTGGCCGCGATCCTCGCCCGCGCGGCCTGGGTGGCCTTGATCACGATCGACTTGGCCTCGCCCGGGTTGCGCTCGAACCAGTCGCGCAGGTGATCGTTGCAGGTCTTCTGCACGAACGACTTGGCCTCAGTGTTGCCGAGCTTCGTCTTGGTCTGGCCCTCGAACTGGGGCTCGGCGAGCTTGACGTGAATGATCGCGGTCAGGCCCTCACGCACGTCGTCGCCGGTGAGTGGCTCGTCCTTCTCCTTGACCAGCTTCTGCTCGCGCGCGTACCTGTTCACGATCGTCGTCAGCGCGGCCCTGAAGCCCTCCTCGTGGGTGCCGCCCTCGGCCGTGTTGATCGTGTTCGCGAACGTGTGCACGGACTCGGCGTACGACCCGGTCCACTGCATCGCGACCTCGACCGAGATGCCCTCGCCGTCGTCGCCGAACTCGATCACCGAGCCGTGCACGGGCTCCTTGGACGCGTTGATGTACCGCACGAAGTCGGCGATGCCACCGTCGTAGCAGTAGCTGGCAACGTGCGGCTCGCCGTTCATGTGGTCGGGGCGCACGTCCGTCAGCGTGATCGCGAGGCCCCGGTTCAAGAACGCCATCTCCTGGAGCCGCCGTGACAGCGTCTCGAAGCTCCACGACACGGTCTCGAAGACAGAGTCATCGGGCCAGAACGTCACGATCGTGCCGGTCCGCTCCGTCGCCTCGCCCTTGACCAGCGGCCCGGTCGGATCGCCGACCGCGTATGACTGCCGCCAGGCGTAACCGTCCTTGAAGACCTCGACGTCAAGCCTGATGGACAGCGCGTTTACCACCGACACGCCGACGCCGTGCAGGCCACCGGAGACCGCGTATGAGTCGCCGCCGAACTTCCCGCCCGCGTGCAGCGTCGTCAGCACCACCTCGACGGCGGGCCGGTTCTCCACCGGGTGATTGTCAACGGGGATGCCACGGCCGTTGTCGGCCACCCTGACGCCGCCATCGGCAAGCAACGTGACGTCGATCCGGTCGGCGTACCCGGCCAGCGCCTCGTCCACGGCGTTGTCCACAACCTCTTGAACCAGGTGGTGCAGTCCGCGCTCGCCCGTGGAGCCGATATACATGCCAGGGCGCTTGCGCACTGCCTCCAGGCCCTCGAGGACCGTGATCGAGCGTGCGTCGTAAGACAAGCGGTTCGCTCCTCCTGAAAGGCTGATGCTCAGGACATTGCGCAACGGGAAGCTCCCACGGCACTTCCCAGACGGCGGCTGTCCCGGTACGCTTGCCTATTTTACCTGGCTGCACCTCCAGCCTCAGCCGCATGTGAACCGCGAATCAGCAATCTCTGGCCGGGGCGTGCTAACCGTAGGTGTCGCGCGGGCCGCGCCCGCCGCGCACGCGCCACTCGCCCCGTCGCGCCAAGGGCGCACCCGGCCCCCGCACGTTCACCCGACGGATGGTGCCGTCCCCAAGCTCGCTGTTCAGCGTGCGGACCAGCTCGCCAGCCAGCAGGCGAAGCTGCGTCGCCCACGCCGTCGAGTCCGCCGCGATCACGAGCTCGCCGTCAGCCAGGCGTTCCGGCGTCGTGTGCGCGGCCAGGTCCGGGCCGACGATCTGCGCCCACCTGCCGAATAGCGACGCGGTCGCCACCGCGAACTCCCAGCCGGACTCGGCGACCAGGCCGCCGATCGCGGCATCAAGGGGCGTCGGGTCATCGCGCCGCCGCCTGGGCGGCTCACCATCAGCACGCGCGCTGTTGACTTGCTTAGGAAATCTTTCTTCAGTTGCCCCCGACGGGCGAGCGCCTCTGGCCTGCGCGTCAGCCCGGACCTTGGCGAGGGCGCGCGCCGCCAGCGCGGCACGGTCATCACTAGCACGGTCATCACTTGCACGGGCGTCGCTGGCACCGTCGTCTGTGGAACGGGTAGCGGGCGGGTCAGCCGGCATCGCTGATCACCCCGTTAGCCACGGCGTAGCGGGCACCAGCGAGGCGGGCTGGCACGTCGGCGGCCACGGCCGCGGTGACGAGCACCTGCTCGGCGGTGGCCGCCAGCTCGGCCAGCCGCTCCCTGCGGCCAGCGTCGAGCTCGGCGAAGACGTCGTCGAGCATCAGCACCGGGTCGTCGCCGTCGGCGCGGAGCAGGCCGAACGCCGCGAGCCGCAGCGCGAGGGCCAGCGACCACGACTCGCCGTGACTGGCGTAGCCACGGGCTGGCAACGCGCCGATCCGCAACTCGATCTCATCCCTGTGCGGCCCGATCAGGCAGGCACCCCGGTCGAGCTCGGCCCGCCGCAGTCGCTGAATTGACTCGCGCATCACGTCGGCCAGCTTCGCTGGCTCTGGGTCGGGGTCGAGCACCCCGGAGCGCTCCGAGCCCATCCGGTAGCGTACCGACACCGGGCGCTCGTCAGCGGAGACATCGGCGTAGCTCGCCGTGATCAGCGGACGCAGCGCCGCGATCAGGGCGAGCCGGCCGGCGGTCAGTTCGGCGCCCTTGGCGACGAGTTGCTCGTCCCAGATCTCAAGGCCCGGCGGCTCGCCCCGCGCGGCCGCGCGCGCGGACTTGAGCAATGCGGTCCGCTGCTTCAGCGCGCGCTCGTAGTCCGACCTGACGCCCGCGTACCTCGGCCGGCTGGCGACAAGCAGGTCGTCGGCGTAGCGGCGGCGCTGATCGGGAT
This sequence comes from Streptosporangiaceae bacterium, assembly GCA_030045175.1. Taxonomy (GTDB): domain Bacteria; phylum Actinomycetota; class Actinomycetes; order Streptosporangiales; family Streptosporangiaceae; genus Chersky-822. The sequence goes on from JASIBM010000393.1 coordinate 5,149, forward strand.
CGCCCTTGACGACCGCCAGGTCCTCGGGCGCGAAGAGCACGCAGCGCAGCGTGCCGAGGGCGTCCCTCGGCCTGGCCAGCGCGACCCGGTTGAGCCGCACCCGGTTCGCCCGGCCTGGGTTGAGCTCGAGCTCGATCAGCGCGTCCCGCACCGTGCTTGCCCGGCCCGCTGCGCTCCCGCCCGAACGGACGAGCGCGCGCAAGATCGCGCGCTCGGTGCCGGACCTGACCAGGGCGGCGTCGGCGAAGACCCGGTGGCTGCCGAACGTCGCCAGGTACCAGGCCGCCTCGACAAGGTTGGTCTTGCCCGCGCCGTTCGGCCCGGTGAACGTCGTGACGCCGGGGGCCAGGGTGACGTCTGCCGACTCGTAACAGCGGAAGTCGGTGAGCGCGAGCCTGGCCAGGTGCACGGCAGCCGAGACTATCCGGTGCCGCCGTGGCTAGCCACGTCTCTAGCCGTTGAGCCGGAACGGCATCATCAGGTACTGATAGTCCGCCGTGCCATCGGGTCCCGGCTTGCCGGTCATCAGGGCTGGCTTGCCTGGCTCGGTGAACGCGATCCTGGTGGTGTCGGAGTCCATCGCGGCGAGCCCGTCGAGCAGGTAGCTCGGATTGAAGGCGATCGTCATGTCTTCCCCGTCGAAGCTCGCCTCGATCACCTCGTCCGCCTGGGCCTCGTCACCCGTGCCAGCTTCGAGCACGAGTTGCCCGCTGGTGAAGTTGAGCCGGACGGCCGTGTTTCGCTCGGCCACGAGGGCCACCCGGCGAACCGACTCGGTGAGCAGGCTTGTGGATATCTCCACGGTGGAGTTGATCGCGGACGGCAGCAGCGAGCGGACTCGTGGGAACTCGCCGTTGATCAGCCTGGTCGTGGTGCGGCGGCCGCCCGCCTCAAAGCCGATCATGCCGTCGCCGCCGACTCCGTCCGTGCCAGGCAAGGCCAATGCGATCGACACCTCTGCCGCGCTGGTCAGCGAGCGCGCGGTGTCGGTCAGTGCCTTCGCGGGGACGAGCACCGCGGCGGACAGGTCGGGCCTGGCCGGGTTCCACTTCAGTTCCCTGATCGCGAGGCGGTAACGGTCGGTAGAAAGCAGCGTCAGCGTGTCGCCCTCGATCTCGATCCGGACCCCGGTCAGCGTGGGCAAGGTGTCGTCCCGGCTGGCCGCCACGGCCGTCTGGTTCACTGCCGTGGCGAACGCGTCGCTGCCTACGGTGCCGGCCGCCGCCGGCATCTCTGGCAACGCCGGGTACTCGTCCTCTGGCATGGTCAGCAAGTTGAAGGTGGCGCTCCCGCAGGTAAGCACCGCGCGGCCGCTGTCAGAGCTGATCTGGACGGGCCG
>JASIBM010000394.1 GCA_030045175.1 Streptosporangiaceae bacterium
GCCCGCAGCGGTGCTGACCCACGGGCCGGCCCGTGCCGCGCTGGTGGCCGCGCTCGCGGCCAGCACCGCAGGGGGGTCGGAGGGGTCGGGCCCCCAGGCCAGCACTGCGGGGGGGTCGGGGGGGTCGCCCCCCCAGGCCAGCACCGTCCCGCCGCCCGTGATCGACCTGGACGCCGACGCCACGTCCTGGGCCGCCGAGCCGGCCGGCGACCTGCCGGCCGACGGCCTGGCACCTGGGCACCTCGCCTACGTGGTCTACACGTCGGGAAGCACCGGGGCGCCGAACGGCGTGCTGGTGGAACACCGCAACCTGTCCGCTATCGCGGCGGCCTGGGAGCGGTTGCTCGGGCTCGGGCCGGGCCTGACTCACCTGCAGATGGCGAGCCCGTCCTTCGACGTCTGCACCGCCGACGTGGTGCGCGCGCTCGGCTTCGGCGGCAAGCTGGTGCTCTGCCCCCGCGAGCTGCTGGCCGACGAGGCCGGGCTGCTCGCGCTGATCGGGCGGCACGGCGTCAACTTCGCCGACTTCGTGCCCGCCGTGCTCGGGCCGCTGGTGGACCACGTCGAGTCGGTCGGCGGCAGCCTGGCCGGCTTCCGCACGCTGGTCTGCGGCTCAGAGGAGTGGTCCGCAGCCAGCGCCAGGCGGCTGCGCGCCGTGGCCGGGCCCGGCGTGCGGATACTCAACGCCTACGGGGTGACCGAGGCCGCCGTGGACAGCGCGCACTACCTGCTGCCCGCCGCCGACCCGGGGGCTGGCGCCCGGCTGCCGATCGGCAGGCCGCTGCCTGGCGTGCGGCTCTACCTGCTCGACCGGGCCGGCGAACCGGTGCCTGACGGCGTCGCTGGCGAGATCTGCATCGGCGGCGACTGCGTCGCGCGCGGCTACCTGAACCGCCCGGAACTGACCGCGCTCCGGTTCACTGACAGCCCGTTCATCGCCGGCGACCGGCTCTACCGCACGGGTGACCTCGGCCGCCGGCGCCCGGACGGCAACGTCGAGTTCCTCGGCCGCCGAGACTTCCAGGTGAAGGTGCGCGGCCTGCGCGTCGAGCTCGGCGAGGTCGAGGCTGCCCTGGCAGGATGCCAGGGAGTCAGCGCCGCCGTGGTGACTGCCTGGGGTGGCCAGGGTCAGGTGCGCCCTGGCCAGCCAGGCGCGGGAGCGGCCGAGCGGCTCATCGGCCATTACCTGGCCGGACCCGGTCAGGCGCCAGATGCCGCCGCCCTGCGCCGCCGGCTCGCCGCCGCGCTGCCCGCGCACATGGTGCCAGCCGAGCTGATACGGCTCGACGCCTGGCCGCTGACGCCAAACGGCAAGCTGGACCGCGCCGCGCTGCCGGCGCCGGACAGCTCGGCCGGCTCGCCAGCGCCGGCCGAGCCGCAAGGCCCGATGGAGGTCGCGCTCGCCCCGCTGTGGGCGCAGGCGCTCGGCGTGGACTCGGTGGGCAGGCACGATGACTTCTTCGCGCTCGGCGGGCACTCGCTGTCGGCGATGCGGCTGGTCGGGAAGGTCCGCCAGGCGCTCGGCAGGGAGGCATCGCCTGCCATGGTGTTCGCCGCGCCGACCCTGGCCGGCTTCGCCGCACGGCTCGCGGAGGCAGGCGGGCAGGCGCTGCCGCCGATCCAGCCCGCCGACCGGTCGGGCCTGCTGCCGGCGTCCTTCGCCCAGCAGCGGCTGTGGTTCCTCGCGCAGCTTGAGGGCGCCAGCGACGCTTACCACATGCCGGCGGCGTGGGAGCTGACCGGGCCGCTTGACGCCGCCGCGCTGCGCGGCGCCTGGGACGCGGTCATGTCCAGGCATGAGGTGCTGCGCACCCACTTCGTCAGCGTCGATGGCCGGGCCTGCCAGCAGGTCGCCCCCGCCGGGCCACCGCTGCTGGCCGATGACCTGTCCGGCCAGCCCGACATCGCCGCGTGCCTGGCCGGGCTGCGCGCCGCGGCGGCGACCGAGCCGTTCGACCTGGCTCGCGGCCCGCTGATCCGAGGCCGCCTGGTGCGGCTGTCCGCCTGCAGGCACGTGCTGCTGGTGACCATGCACCACATCGCCTCGGACGGCTGGTCGATGAACGTGCTCGCGCGGGAGCTCAGCGCGCTCTACGCCGCGCTGGCGCAGGGCCGGCCGAGCCCGCTGCCGCCACTGCCCGTGCAGTACGCCGACTACGCCGCCTGGCAGCAGGCATGGCTAGCCGACGGCGGCGCCGCCAGGCAGGGCGCGTACTGGACAAGGACGCTGGACGGGGCACCCGCCGAGCTGGCGCTGCCCGCCGACCGGCCGCGCCCGGCCGAGGCGGACTACGGCGGTGGCCAGGTGCGGTTCACCCTCGATGCCGAGCTGACATCGGCCCTGCACGCGCTGGGCAACCAGAATGGCTGCACGGTCTTCATGACGTTGCTCGCGGCGTGGGCACTGGTGCTGGCCCGGCTGTCCGGCGCCACCGACGTCGTCGTCGGCGCGCCCACCGCCGGGCGCCGCCGTGACGAGCTGGCGGGCCTGATCGGCTTCTTCGTCAACACGCTCGCCCTGCGCGTGGACCTGTCAGGAGCGCCGACTGTCAGGCAGTTGCTGCGTCGCGCCAGGGACGTGACCCTGGCCGCGCTTGACCACCAGGACATCCCGTTCGAGCAGGTGGTGGAGCTGGCCAACCCGGCGCGCAGCCTGGCCCGCACGCCGCTGTTCCAGTCGATGCTGACCTGGCAGGACGACGCCGACGAGGAGCTGAGACTGCCCGGCGTCACGGTGGTACCGCTCGGCGCGCACTACACGCCGGCCAAGTTCGACCTGACGCTGTCGCTCGCGCGGGCAGGGCAGGAGAAGGAAAAGGTCAACGGCGCGCTCGACTACGCAACCGCGCTCTTCGACGCGGGAACGGCCGACAAGTACGTGCGCTACTTGTGCCGGGTGCTGGCGCTAATGGTCACCGATCCGGACCAGTCCGCCGGCGCGCTGGAGCTCACCGACGAGCAGGAGCGGCGCGAGCTGCTTGAGTGGGGCACCGCCCGCCAGGCCCGGCGCCCGCGCGGACTCGGCGACCTGTTCGACGCCGCCGTGGCCCGCGCGCCTGACGCGGTCGCCGTCTCGTTCGAGCGCCAGTGCATGACCTACCGCGAGCTTGGCGAGCGCGCCGCCAGGCTCGCGCACCACCTGCGAGCCTTGCGCATCGGCCCGGACAGCCGGGTCGCGATCTGCCTGCGGCGGTCACCGGAGATGATCGTCGGCCTGGTCGCCATACTCAAG
>JASIBM010000057.1 GCA_030045175.1 Streptosporangiaceae bacterium
GGACGTCGGCCGCAAGCTGCCAGAGGACGAGGGACCGCTCACGCTGGCCCAGACGATCAACAGGACGCTCGCCGACGAGCTCGCCGCCCGCCACGAGGTCGTCCTGCTCGGCGAGGACGTGGCGAGGAAGGGCGGCGTCTACGGCGTGACCAAGGGGCTGCGCGCGGCGTTCGGCGCGGCGCGGGTGTTCGACACGCTGCTCGACGAGCAGTCGATACTCGGCCTGGCGCTCGGCGCCAGCCTGGCCGGCCTGCTGCCGGTCCCCGAGATCCAGTACCTGGCCTACCTGCACAACGCAGCCGACCAGATCCGGGGTGAGGCGGCGACGCTGTCCTTCTTCTCGGTCGGCCAGTACCGCAACCCGATGGTCGTCCGCATCGCTGGCCTGGCCTACCAGCAGGGATTCGGCGGTCATTTCCACAACGACAACGCGCTAGCCGCGCTGCGCGACATTCCGGGGCTGATCATCGCGTGCCCGGCCAGGCCCGACGACGCCGCGGGAATGCTGCGCACCTGCCTGGCCAGCGCGCGCGAGGACGGGAGCGTTTGCATCTTCATCGAGCCCATCGCCTTGTACCACGAGCGCGACCTGCACCAGCCAGGTGACGGCGGCTGGCTCGCCGCCTACGACCCGCCGCCGCGCTGGGCGCCAGGGCACGTGCCCGTCGGCAGCGCGCGGGTGCACGGCGCGGGGGCGGACCTGACCATCGTCACCTTCGGCAACGGCCTGCGGATGAGCCTGCGGGCCGCGGCGAGGCTGGCCGAGCGCGGCATCGGCTGCCAGGTGCTCGACCTGCGCTGGCTGGCACCGCTGCCAGCCGACGACCTGCTCCGCGCGGCGGAGGTGACCGGGGCCGTGCTCGTGGCCGACGAGACCAGGCGGACCGGAGGCGTCAGCGAGGGCATCGTGACCGCACTGACCGACGCCGGGTTCGCCGGGCGGATCGCCAGGGTGACAAGCGCGGACAGCTTCGTGCCGCTCGGCGACGCCGCGGCTACCGTGCTGCTTTCCCAGGACATGATCGAGACGGCCGCCAGCGAGCTGCTCCGGTAGCCCGGCTAGCCCGGGTAGCCCGGCTTGGGCTTGGGCTTGGGCCTGCCCGGCCAGCTCGCCGGCAGTCGTCCGGGCTTAGCCCACGGCCGCCACCGCGGGCCCGGCGGGCAAGGCGGGCACGTCGGCCAGCGGCCGCTCGAGCAGGGCGATCTGCATCGGCGGGCGCTCGATCATCAGCTCGGAGTACTCATCGAGCTGCACGCCGCGGCCGGCCGCGACCGCGTGCAAGTAGGCGCCGGCCTCCGACTGGGTCCACTCGGCGCTGGACAGGTCTGCCGCGATCCCGAGCTTGCGCTGCATTGCGCGAGTCAGCACCGCCCGGAGCACCGCGTATCCCATCCGGCTCAAGTTGCCGAGGTCCTGGTGCCTATTCTTGCGCATGCCCGCGTCGACCTGGGCCATCGCCTGAAGGCCGCACGCGTCGAGCACGTCGATCAGCATTCCGACTTCCACGGCGTAGCCGCTGAGAAACGGGACCGAGTACATCAGGTCCCGGGTCCCCGCAAACTCCCCGGCTAGCGGCTGGACAAAGCCGGCCAGTTCAGGGAAGAGCAGGTTGAGCGCAGGCTTGGCGGTCAGCTCGGTCACCCGGCCACCGCCATCTGGAACGCTGACTTCCTCCTTGGTGTACGGGCGTCGATAAGCCGCCTTGACGAATTTGATTTCCGGCTTTGCCACCAGGCAGCCGACCACTCCGGTGACCAGCTGCCGGGAGAAGTTCCCGGTGTCGGTGTCGGCGAAGGCGATGATGTCGCCGCTGGCCACGGACAGCGCGCGCCACATGGCGTCGCCCTTACCCTGGGCCGGCCCGTACTCGGGCATGAGCTCGTTCTCTGAATACACCTCGGCGTCATAGCGCCGGGCGATCTCGGCCGTGCCGTCGATCGAATCCGCGTCGACGACGAGGACTTGGTCGACGAGGCCGCTCCGGCGCAACTGGGCGACCTCAGCGAGCACTGATCCGATGGTTTCTGCGACGTTACGAGTTGGCAGGATCAGGGTCACCGAAAGTTCACGCTGGCGCTTGATCCTGCTTAGCTCGCGAGCGCTGCCGAACTCACGGTAGTGAAAGCTATGTGAACTGAACCAGTCATGTGTTCGCATAGGTCCTCCTCGACATCATCCGGGGCGGGCCATTCCTCCATCGCATACCTTCTGGTCCGTACCTTTTCGGGCCATGTGTATGCGCGTGCGGCTACAACTGTACGTCTATCACGGTTCGATCACGACCGGAGCGGTTACCGTCGAACGACTACGGGCTGCACCGCCCACGCTACGCACAGTACGATTGTTGAGACTGAAGAGTCGCGAAGTTCCTCAGTGGCTGGTGGGTTCTGGCTGGGCGGGCTCAGCCAGGCTATATCGTAGCGGCTTGGCGGGCCGGCCGCGCCCCGCGCCGCGCGCCAGGCCGCCGGTCTATCCTTCGGCTATGAGCGTGCACCCCACCGTCGGCGGCCCGGCGATCGCCCAGCAGCGCCACCTGGTGACCGAGATACCTGGCCCGATCTCCAGGAAGCTACTCGCCCGCCGCCAGGCGAGCGTCGCCCGCGGCCTGAGCCATGTGCTCCCCGTCTTCGTGACCGCGGCAGGCGGCGGCGTGCTGATCGACGCGGACGGCAACTCCCTGATCGACTTCGGCTCGGGCATCGCCGTGACGTCGGTCGGCAACAGCGCCGAGCTCGTCGTCACCCGCGTTACCGAGCAGGTCGCCCAGTTCACCCACACCTGCTTCATGGTGGTCCCTTACGAGGGGTACGTGCAGGTCTGCGAGGAACTGAACCGCGTCACGCCCGGGTCGCACGACAAGCGATCGGCGCTGTTCAACTCCGGTGCCGAGGCGGTGGAGAACGCCGTCAAGATCGCCAGGCATGCCACCGGGCGGCAGGCCGTCGTGGTATTCGACCACGCCTATCACGGCCGCACCAACCTCACGATGGCGATGACGGCCAAGAACATGCCCTACAAGGACGGGTTCGGCCCGTTCGCCGGCGAGGTCTACCGGGTGCCGATGGCGTACCCGTTCCGCTGGCCCGGCGGGCCGGCCAGGTGCGCGGCCGAGGCGCTCGACGTGGTCACCGGCCTGATCCACGCCCAGGTCGGCGAGCACAGGGTCGCCGCGGTCGTGATCGAGCCCATTCAGGGCGAGGGCGGGTTCATCGTGCCGCCTGACGGCTTCCTGCCAGGGCTAGCCGGCTACTGCCGCGAGCACGGCATCGTGTTCATCGCCGACGAGATACAGTCCGGCTTCTGCCGCACCGGTGACTGGTTCGCCTGCGATCACGAGGCCGTCGTGCCTGACCTGGTCACGACGGCCAAGGGCATCGCCGGCGGGCTGCCGCTCGCCGCCGTCACCGGGCGGGCGGACATCATGGACTCGGTGCAGGCCGGCGGGCTCGGCGGTACCTACGGCGGGAACCCGGTCGCGTGCGCCGCGGCGCTCGGCGCGATCGAGACCATGACCAAGGAAGACCTGCCGGCCGCCGCCCGGCGAGTCGGCGAGGTCATGCTGCCCAGGCTGCGCGACCTGGCGCGGCGGTACCCGGTGATCGGCGACGTCCGCGGCCGCGGCGCGATGCTCGCCATCGAGCTCGTCAAGCCCGGCACCATCGAGCCCGACGCCGCGGCGACCAGCGCGGTCGCCAGGGCCTGCCACGCGGCCGGCCTGATCCTGCTCACCTGCGGAACCCATGGCAACGTGCTGCGCTTCCTGCCACCGCTCGTGATCAGCCCGGACCTGCTCGACGAGGGCATGGGCATACTCGACGACGCGTTTGGTCAGCTTCCCTCGTAGTACCTGTCGATCGCGCTGAACGCCTCGTCCAGGATCGCCAGGCCCTCCTTCGCCTCCTCGTCCGAGATCGTGCACGGCGGCACCACGTGCAGCCGGTTGAAGTTGACGAACGTCAGCAGGCCCGCGGCGCGGCAGTGCGCGGCGAGCTCGTTCAGTGCCTGCGACGATCCGCCGTACGGCGCGAGCATGGCCCTGGTGGCCCGGTCAGACACCAGGTCCAGCGCCCAGAACACGGCGAGCCCGCGTACCTCGCCGATCACCGGATGAGCCTGCGCCAGGTTCGCAAGACCAGGGCCAAGTACCTGCCTTCCTATCCTGGCGGCATTGTCGACGATGCCCTCGTCGCGCATGGCGTCGATGGTCGCCACCACCGAGGCGCACGCGAGCGGGTGGCCCGAGTAGGTCAGCCCGCCGGGGTACACCCGCTCGTCGAACGTCGCCGCGATCTCGTCCGAGATGATCACGCCGCCGATCGGCACGTAGCCGGAGTTGGCGCCCTTGGCGAACGTGATCAGGTCGGGAGCCACGCCGTGCGGCTCGAACGCGAACCACGTCCCCGCCCGGCCGAAGCCGCACATCACCTCGTCGGCGATCCAGACGATGCCGTACTTGTCCGCCAGCGCCCGCACGCCGGCCAGGTAGCCAGGCGGCGGCACGAGCACCCCGGCGGTGCCGACGATGGTCTCGATCAAGATCGCCGCTATCGTGTCCGGGCCTTCGAACGTGATCACCTGCTCCAGGTGCTCGAGCGCGCGCTGGCACTCCTGCTCGGGCGTGGCGGCCCAGAACGAGGACCGGTAAAGGTACGGCCCGAAGAAGTGGACATGGCCGGTCGCGTGCTCGTTCGGCCACCGCCTCGGGTCGCCCGTCGAGGCGATCGCCGCGCCGGTGTTGCCGTGGTAGGAACGGTAGAAGCTGAGCACCTTGTCCCGGCCGGTGTGCAGCCTTGCCATCCTGATCGCGTTCTCGTTGGCGTCGGCGCCGCCGTTGGTGAAGAACACCTTGCTCATGCCGTCGGGCGCGAGCCCGACGATCCGCTCTGCCGCCTGCCCGCGTGCCTCGTTCGCGTGCTGCGGCGCGATCGTGGCCAGCCTGGCGGCTTGCCCGGCGATCGCCGCGGTGACCTTGGGATGCTGGTGCCCGATGTTGGTGTTCACGAGCTGGCTGGAGAAATCCAGGTATCGCTTGCCGTCGTAGTCCCAGACGTAACAGCCCTGCGCGCCTGCGATGACGATGGGATTGAGCCCCTTCTGGGCCGACCAGGAGTGGAACACGTGCGCCCGGTCGGCGGCGAACGCGGCTGCTCCCCGCTCCGGATCAGGGGTGCGATCGGTCATTACTTCCTCCTGCTAGGGAAAGGCGTCCGCGGCTAGCTGCTGACAGGGAAGCCGAGGTTCACGCCACCGTGGCTCGGGTCGAGCCAGCGCGAGGTGACCGCCTTGCCCCTGGTGTAGAAGTGCACGCCCTCGGTCCCGTGCACGTGCGTGTCGCCGAACAGCGAGGCCTTCCACCCGCCGAACGAGTAGAACGCCATCGGCACCGGGATCGGCACGTTGATGCCGACCATGCCGACCTGCACCTGGTGGGTGAACCTGCGGGCCGCTCCGCCGTCGTTGGTGAAGATCGCCGTGCCGTTGCCGTACGGGTTGGCGTTGACGATGCCGAGCGCCTCGGCGTAGGACGCGGCCCGCACCACGCTGAGCACCGGGCCGAAGATCTCGTCGGCGTAGCAGCTCATGGCCGGGCTCACCCGGTCGAGCACGCTCGGGCCGAGCCAGAACCCGCTGGCGTCACCGGCGACCGGGTGCGCCCGGCCGTC
>JASIBM010000395.1 GCA_030045175.1 Streptosporangiaceae bacterium
CCGGACGGGTACCCGCCCTGCTCGCGGACGGCCACCCGCTCGCCAACCTCGATACCGGCGAGCCGCTGGCCAGCGCCGGGGTCACCCCGCTGACCGCGCACGCCTACCTGGGCGGGCTGCCGATCGCGCGAGCGCTCACGGCCGGGGCCGACGTCGTGGTGACCGGCCGGGTGACCGACGCGGCGCTTGTGGTCGGCCCTGGGATCTGGCGGTTCGGCTGGGATGGCGCCGACCTCGACGCGCTGGCTGGCGCCGTCGTCGCCGGCCACGTGCTCGAGTGCGGCTGTCAGGTGACCGGCGGGAACTACCCGTTCCTATCCGAGGTAAGGGACCTCGCGCACGCCGGGTTCCCGCTGGCCGAGCTGGCCGACGACGGCTCGGCGATCATCACCAAGCACCCCGGCACCGGCGGGCTGGTGTCTGTCGGCACGGTGACCGCGCAGCTTCTGTACGAGATCGGCGGGCCCGCCTACCTCAACCCGGACGTCACGGCCCGGTTCGACGCGATCGCGATCGAGCAGGCCGGGCCAGACCGGGTGCGGATCAGCGGTGCACGCGGCGAGCCGCCGCCCGCCGACCTCAAGGTGGCGATGAACTACGCGGGGGGCTACCGCAACTCCATGATCCTGGCGATCGAGGGCCTGGACGTGGCGGCCAAGGCCGAGCTCGCGCAAGCGGCGATCTGGGCGCGGATCGATGGCGGGCGCGACTCGTTCGATGTCGCCGACGTGGACCTGGTGGGCACGAGTCCTGCGCTGCTGCGGATCACGGTGCTCGACCCGGACAAGGCAAAGGTCGGGCGCGCGTTCTCGGCCGCGGTGGTCGAGACGGCGCTGGCCAGCTACCCCGGGTTCTACGCGCTGACCCCGCCGGGTGACGGCTCGGCGTTCGGGGTGTACTGGCCGACGCTGGTCCCCGCCGAGCTAGTCACCGCGCGCGTGGTCATCGACGGCGCGCAGGTCTGGACCGGCCCCGCCAGGACCGAGCCCGCCACAGCCCCGCCCGGCCCCGCCGGGTCATCTGGCCAGCAACGTGGGGCCCTTGCTGCTGCTGGAGCGACAGCTAGGGCCCCACGTAGTGGTCAAGCGAGCGATGACTCGGCACGCCAGGTCCGGCGGGTGCCGCTCGGCACGATCGTCGGGGCGCGATCTGGCGACAAGGGCGGCAACGCCAACGTCGGCGTCTGGGTGCGCACGGCCGAGCAATTCGAGTGGCTGGATGACTACCTGACGGCCGACCGGCTCGCTGAGCTAGTCCCGTCGACCGCCGGGCTGCCGGTAGAAAGGCACCGCCTGCCCAATCTGTTCGCGCTGAACTTCGTCGTCGTGGGCCTGCTCGGCCGCGGCGTCGCGGCGAGCACCAGGCTCGACCCGCAGGCCAAGGCGCTCGGCGAGGAACTTCGCGCGGCCGTCGCGCCCATTCCTGTGGACCTGCTTCCCGGCTGAGCCGAGCCCGACGTCCGCCCACGACCATGATCGTGGTCGCGCGTCAGCTTACGTTTTAACCTCGCCCTGCCTTGCAGTGCTCGGGTTAAAACGTAAGCTCAGCTACCACAACTGACGGACGACCACGATCATGAAGACTGGCGCGCCGACGCGGCTGCGGCGATTGCCGCGGCGCGCCCCGGTGACGCCGGCAATCCGCCGCTGGGACGCGCTAGACGCTGGGCCCGGCCGACCGTCAACGTCGGCTGGCCGAGCCCAGCTTCGCGCATGATCACTGGATGCTCGACAGGTCAAGCCAGATCATGTCCGGGTTCTCCCGGCTGACCGCAGCCTCCAGAGTCGTGCCCTGCCCGATCCGCCCGATCTGCATCTGGCTTACCGCTTGCTGCGTCGTCGCCGGGTACGGCGGCATCCCGTCGGGGAAGACCGTCAGGTCGAACTGGACGAGCAGGTCGAAGTTCAGCATCCCGACCTGCCGCATCCCGTTGATCGTGACCTTCCTGCGCACGCTCGATCCGTCGGCCATGCCAGAAGCAGCGGTCGCGGCCATGTTCGCGGCCTGCGTCTGCGCGGCCATCATCTGCTGGGCGTTAGCCATGCGCTCCTGCGCCTGGGCCATCCGCACGCTCGCGGGCGGCGTGTTCCGCTCCATCTCCTTCGCCTGCTTCTGCAGGTCGCGCATGCCCTTGATGAAGCCCATGGTCAGCTCGCCCGGTAAAGCTGGTTGAACCGCAGGCCGACGGCTGGGTTGGCCTGGATCCGGCTGGCCCACGCAGGCGACGCGGTCTCCCAGTCGGCGGGCGACACCCCGTGCGCCGAGACGACGCCTGGCACCTGCGACTGGTCGTTGTGCACCGCGACCAGAGCCTTGGCGATCGTCGTGTACTGCTCCAGCGTGACGCCGGCGATCGGCTCGAAGTCAGGGCCGGTCGGCGGGGCGCCCGCTGCCCCGCTCATCTGCGCCATCTGCGCCTGGGCGGCCATCTGCTGCGCGGCGGCCATCTGCTGCGCCTGGGCGCCGAGCTCGTGGGCCTGCTGGATCATGCCAGGAGCGGCCTCCACCATCTGCTTCATGTCCTTCATCTGCTTGAACATCCCCATGCGGGATCCTCTCCCCTCTCTTGACGGCCGCCGGATTTCTGGCATGCCGCCTATCACAATGCGGTAGGGACCCTTCGAGCGCAGTATCACGAGAGTCTCATTTTGGTACGCTTGACCATGGCAATCGCGGGCGACGCAGTAGCGCCGAGCGCGGATCACGGACCCTCGGCGAGCTGGATGGGGATGGACTGGAACGGGGACGTCCCACCCGGGCGCACGCTCGCCGCCCGGCTCGAAGACCGGGATCGGGGGCGCTTCGCCGGCCGGGATGCCGAGCTCGCCTTCTTGCGCCGGTGCCTGGAAGCGGACCCTCCGGCCAGCGTGGTTCACGTCAATGGCCCTGGAGGAATCGGCAAGAGCGCTCTGCTCCGCGAGTTCGCCAGGCAGGCCAGGGATCAGCGTCTGGTGGTCGTCACCGTCGACGGCAGGGAACTCGGGCCGACCCCTGGCACGCTCGAGGCGGCGCTGCGGGACGCGATGGGTTGCGACCACCCGGTGGTACTGCTCGACTCGTACGAGCAGATGACCGGCCTCGACACGTACCTGCGCCGCGAGCTGCTGCCCGCCTTGTCGGACCGCGCGCTCGTCATCATCGCCGGCCGGAGCGCCCCTGACCAGGCGTGGTTCGCGGGTGGCTGGGAGTCGGTCACCGCGCGGCTTGACCTGGGCGGCCTGCCGGCCTGCGACGCCCAGGCCCTGCTGGCCGCCCGCGGGGTGAACGACGAGCGCGTCCCCGCGATCATCGACTGGGCCGCGGGGTCGCCGCTCGCGCTGTCCCTCGCGGCCGACGCGGCTGGCAGCGACTCAAGCTGGAACGCGGCCAGGGACCCGGACCGGCCCGAGATCCTCCGGCCGCTGATCCACCGGCTGGTCGCGGTCGAGCTGCGGCACGTCAGGCTGCCGGCCCTCGCGATCGCCGCCGTTGCCAGGACGACGACGCCGGAACTGCTGCGCGCGCTGCTGTCGCCCGCCGACGCCGAGGCCGCCTATCAGCAGCTGTGCGCCCTCACGATCACAGAGCCCCTCGGCGATGGCATCACGCTGCACGAGCTCGTTCGCAAGGCGCTGCTTGCCGACCTGCGACTGCGCAATCAGGAACTCGAGCGCGACCTGCGCAGGCGGATCATCGACTACCTGTACGACTGCGCCGTGCGTGGTCAGCCGCTGCTGATGATCGAGATGGCGCACCTGGTCGAGAACCCGCTGCTGCGCTGGGGGTTCGGCTGGGAAGGCAGCGTCGGCTTCCGGATCGACTCGGTTCGCGATGACGACGCGGCCCGGATAGCGCGGCAGCTTGGCGACGGGCAAGATCGCCTGTGGTGGCAGCTAACCCGCAGGTTCTTCGCCGAGGCGCCGGACCGGGTGGCTGTCGCCAGGGACATGGACGACCGCACCTGCGGCTACCTGGTGTGCATGAGCCAGGACACGGCACCCGCGTTCGCCGACGCCGACCCGCTGATCGGACCCTGGCTGGAGCATGCCAGGCAGCACGCGAACACGCCCGCGGGCGTGCGGGACCGTGACGCGCGGCCCGATCCGGCTCCCGGCGACCTGGCCAATGGCCGGGGGCGCGGTGACTCCGTGCTGTGGCACGCCGCGGTGGACTTCACCGCAGAGGGCAAGGTTCAGTCCATGCTCGGGCTGGCCGGCGTCTTGCGGTCCGGCGCGGCGAACCCGCGCTTCGCGTACCTGCCGATCGATCCCACCTACCCGGGCGCGGTCGAATTCGCCCGCGCGCTCGGCGCGACCCATCACCTGGAGCTCGACGCCACCATCGATGGCCAGCTGGTGGAGTGCCACCGGCTCGACTACGGCCCCGGCGGGCTGCTCGCCGCGCTGCGCGCGCAGGTCTACATCGAGCTCGGGCTCCCGCCGCCGGCGGCGTCGGCTCCGGAGCCAGCCAAGCCGGTCGCGGCCCGGCCCGAGCCCGCGCTGGCCGGTGACGTCCAGGCGGTGCGCCGGGCGCTGCGCGACTTCCGCGTGCCTCGCGACCTTGCCCGCAACCCGCTGGCCCACGGTGACAGCGTGCAGGAGCGGGCCGAGTCGGTCCGGCTGCTGATCCGCGAAGCCGCACAGCAGGCATTCGGCGATAACGAGAACGAGAAGCTGCTGCGCAGTGTGCTGATCGCCGGGTACCTGGAACCCATGCGCAGCCACGAGGACGCGGCGTCGCGGCTGTGCATGAGCCGGGCCGCCTACTTCCGCAGGCTCAGGACCGCCGTCGAGCGGCTGGCCGAGCACATCGCGAGTGGCGCTAACGGCTCGGCCAGCGGCTCAGCCGGGGCACGCCCAGATTTAGCAGCCGTCTAGAGGGCCGCGCACACCACGCTGGCTGTGAAGCTCGTCCGCCCCTCGGATCCGACAAAGAGACCCGACGCCCAGCCGTGGTGGCTCATGTCGATGTCCGACCCGTTAACGCCGGCAGCGGCGGGCTGCGGAGCGACAAATCCGCCGACCCCGACGTGCGCGCCGCCGCCAACCGGCACCAGGCCGCTCGGGCACTTGACGTCCACGACCTTGGTGGCCCCGGAGCTCACTATGAAGGTCTTGGTGATGACCCGGTAACCGACGGCCGAGCCCTGCGCCGCTGCGCCGGATGCCAAGGCGAACCCGGCGACGGTGCCACAGGCCAGCGATCCGGCCACGAGCAGCGCCGCTACCTTGTGCTTCATTGACCACTCCACCTCTCTGGTGACGGATCACAACATAGTGCGGCACGACAGCGCCTTGCCGCAGTAGCTGACGGGTCCCGATTGAGTCCCAGAAGCCGGGAGCGGGCGGAGTCAGCGCCGGCGAAGTCAGCGCCGGGCGGCCGGCGCTGACCACAAGGCGAAGCAGGTCACCACGCCGATCGCGACGCACGCCGATCCGCCGAACAAGAACCACTCTCCCGCCGTGGTCGCCGTGACCACCACGCTGCCTTCGCTGGTTCCCGTCGCGAGCAGGAATACCAGCGCGAACCAGCCGACGGCGGGCACCAGGCCACCGGCCACACCGCGCATTCCCCAGCCACCGAGCACGCAGGTGGCGATCATGGCCAGGCCGAAGCCGAGCGCGGCGAGCGGCGCGGGCCCGACGGCGTAGAAGAACGCGCCAAGCAGGCCCTGAGCCGCGCCGAAGACCAGCAGCGCCACGTAGGCGGCGATCGTCAGGGCGACGTCGGCGCCTCGCCGGCCACCGCTCGGATGGCCGGTGTCCCTGGCCTGGGCGCGCTGCCAGGCTCCCCAGGTGCCATCGGCTGGTGGCTGCCGCCTGCTGCTCACGGTCAAAGGCTAGGGCATGTCCCGCAGCCCATGCGGTTAGTCAAGCCCGGCGAACAGATCGTTCTCCCACCCCGCCGGCCCGCCGCCTGGTCCGCGCGGCCCGGCGAGCAGCGTGTAGTACTCCAGCCCGAATGCCCGCTGGCCGACCAGGTTGGTGAGCGCGAAGAACGGGCTGTCCACCGCGATCTGGCTACGGTGCGCCCGCAGCGCCGCGAGCTTGGCTTCCAGGTAGTCCCGCGCGTCAATCTCGGTCGTCACCTGGTCGTCGGGGATGCCGAAGGGCAAGTCGTCCACCGAGTCGACGGCCATGAAGCTGGAGCCCGGCTCGCCCATGCCCGCGTCCCGCATCAGCTTGATTCCCTCGGCGAGCACGGACTTGGGCACCGCGGTCGCGTAGAACTTGCGCACCAGCCCGTCGGCGAGCTCGAAGGCCCGCCAGGCCACCCGGTGCGCCTGGATGTGGTCAGGGTGGCCGTAGAAGCCGTTGGCGTCGTAGCTGACCAGCACCGCGGGGCGAACGTCCAGGACGACCTCGAGCAGGGCACGCGCGGCCACGTCGACGTCGGCGCGCCAGAAGGAGCCGTCGGCGTCGTTGGAAGGCGCGCCCATCATCCCCGAGTCGCGCCAGCGCCCGGGCCCGCCGAGGAACCTGTGGTCGCTGACGCCGAGCGCGGCGCACGCGGCGGCCAGCTCGCCGATCCTGTGCTGGCCGAGCCGGTCCTGCCGGTCCCAGGACAGATCGGAAAGCTCGGGCGGGATGATCTCGCCGAGCTCGCCGAGCGTGCAGGTGACCAGCGTGACGCCAGCCCCTTCTGCCGCGTACTTCGCCATCGTCGCGCCGGTTCCGATCGACTCGTCGTCGGGGTGGGCGTGCACGAGCAAGAGCCTCTTGCCATGATCGTGTCCCATGGCGGACAGTTTTCCTCGGCAGCAGGCACGCACCAAGAACTTCAGCCTCGGCGCGCCGCGCTCGTTTCACATCTCCCCGGACGGCAGCCGGATCGTGTTCTTGCGCAGCCAGGGCCCTGCCGACCCGATGACCTGCCTGTGGGCGATCGACCTGCCGGCCGCCGAGGCCGGAGCGGGAGCGGATGCCGGGCCGGAGCGCCTGATCGCCGATCCAGCCTCGATCGGCGCTGGTGAGCGGGCCGAGCCGCCAGCAGAGCGGGCGCGCCGCGAACGGTCGAGGGAGCGGGCCGGCGGGGTAGTGGCGTTCGCCACCGACGAGAGCTGCTCGATCGCCGCGTTCGCGCTGTCCGGCCACGTATACGTAGCCGACCTCGCGCCGGGCGGAGCCGCACCGAGGCCCGTGCCGTCCGTAGTGCCGGCGATCGACCCGCGGCCCGATCCCACGGGCCAGCGCGTCGCGTACGTCCACGAGGGCGCGCTGCGGATCACGAACCTCGCCTCCGGCGCGGACGGCGTGCTGATCGGACCCGGCACGGACGAGGCTGGCCACGTCACCCTCGGGCTGGCCGAGTTCGTCGCCGCCGAGGAGATGGGCAGGCAACGCGGGTACTGGTGGGCGCCAGACGGCTCGGCACTGCTGGTCGCCCGGGTCGACAACGCACCCATCCAGCGCTGGCATATCGCCGATCCGGCGAATCCAGGGAGCGTGCCCAACGAGGTTAGCTATCCCTCGGCAGGTACCCCAAATGCCCTTGTTAGGCTAATAATAATTGATTTGGATGGAACAGCGGTGCCCGTGCTGTGGGACGCCGAAGCTTATCCCTATCTCACCAAGGCCGAGTGGCGCAGCGCGGAACCGCTGATCGTGGTGCAAACCAGGGACCAGCGCCGGATGCGACTGCTCGCGATCGACCGGGCAAGCGGGGCGACGACCATCCTGCGGGAGGACGCGGACGCTTGCTGGCTCGACATCGTGCCCGGCGTTCCCGCCCGGCTGGCCGATGGCAGGGTCGTGTGGACCACCGACGCCGACGGGGCGAGGCGGCTGCTCGTCGCGACGCCGGCCGAACTGGCGGGCGGCACCGCCCGGCCGGTCACGCCACCAGACCTGCACGTCCGCGAGGTGCTGTCGGTGACCGGCCAGGTTGATGGCGAGGCCGGCCAGACAGTGCTGTTCACAGCGTCGGGCGACGATCCGGCCGAGATCGAGGTCTGGCGCTACGGCCCGGACGGCCTGGAGCGGCTGACAGCCAACCCAGCTCCGGCGGTGCGGCGCGCCGTGCAGGCGGCCGGGACCACGGTGCTGACCACCCGGTCCATGGCCGAGCCCAGGGCGACGACTACCGTGCTGCGCGGGTCGCGCGCGATCACCACGATCGCCTCGCTGGTGCAACGGCCCGTGCTCCCCGCCCTGCGCGTCGAGTTGCTGCGCGTCGGACGGCGGGGCATCCGCGCCGCGCTTGTGCTGCCGTCCTGGCATGAGCCAGGTTCGCCGAAGCTACCTGTGCTGATGGATCCGTATGGCGGGCCGCACTCCCAGCGGGTGCTCGCGGCCGCCGACGCGTACCTGACGTCGCAGTGGTTCGCCGATCAGGGCTTCGCGGTGATCGTGGCCGACGGGCGTGGCACGCCGGGCCGCGGGCACGAGTGGGAGCGGGCGATCGCGGGCGACCTGGCCGACGCGGTGCTCGAGGACCAGGTGGACGCGCTCGCCGCCGTGGCCGAGCACTGCGCCGGGCAGTGCGCCGGGCACATCCGCGCG
Organism: Streptosporangiaceae bacterium; assembly: GCA_030045175.1. Classification (GTDB taxonomy): domain Bacteria; phylum Actinomycetota; class Actinomycetes; order Streptosporangiales; family Streptosporangiaceae; genus Chersky-822. The sequence goes on from JASIBM010000395.1 coordinate 8,481, forward strand.
GACCTGGACCTGGCCAAGGTCGGGATCAGGGGCTGGTCGTTCGGCGGCTACCTCGCGGCGCTCGCCGTGCTGCGCAGGCCCGACGTGTTCGGCGCCGCCGTGGCAGGCGCGCCGGTCACCGACTGGCGGCTCTACGACACCCACTACACCGAGCGCTACCTCGGCGACCCGGCGAGCAACGCGCATGCATACGAGCGCAGCTCGCTGCTGGCTGACGCGCACAAGTTGTCCAGGCCGCTCATGCTCATCCACGGGCTGGCCGACGACAACGTCGTCGTCGCGCACACGCTGCGGCTGTCCTCGGCGCTGCTCGCCGCCGGCCGGCCGCACTCGGTCCTGCCACTGACTGGCGTGACGCACATGGCGTCGCAGGAAGAGGTGGCCGAGAACCTGTTGCTACTCCAGCTTGAGTTCCTGCGGGCCGGCCTCGGCCTGCGCTGACGCACGCCTGCAGTTCGCTGCCAGCTCGCCTGTAGTGAGTGTCACATCGGCTGATGGACTACCTGAGCCGGCGTCGTGTTTACCGTAGGAATAGGGTTCTCTCGGCAACTCGGTCTCAATGCGGAGACGTTCTATGACGCAGGTGACACAGGTAAGGCAGGCGCCGGACAAGACCAGGGCGCAGATCGCTAGCAAGACGCTGCGCCGGGACCCGTGGTGGCGCCAGCCGGCCGTCACCGCGGCCTTCCTCGGCGCCGCGGTGATCTACCTGACCTGGGCCTCGCTGGTCAACGCCGACTACTTCTACCGGCCGTATATCTCGCCGCTGTACTCCCCGTGCCTGGTGACGACGTGCGCCACCGGGGCGGGTTTCCGCTGGATTCCCTGGCTGTCGGCGCTGACCCCGGCGATCCTGATCATCGGCGGGCCGATGGGCTTCCGGCTCACGTGCTACTACTACCGCAAGGCCTACTACCGGGCGTTCTGGCAGTCCCCGACCGCGTGCGCGGTGCGCGAGCCGCACGCGAAGTACACCGGCGAGACCAGGCTGCCGCTGATCTTGCAGAACGTGCACCGCTACTTCTTCTACATCGCGCTGATCTTCAACGTGATCCTCACCGCCGACGCGGTGCTCGCGTTCAGGAACCACGCGGGCCAGTGGGGGCACATGGGACTTGGCACGCTCATCCTGGTCGTGAACGCCGCGCTGCTGTGGGTGTACTCGCTGTCCTGCCACGCCTGCAGGCACATCACCGGCGGCAGGCTCAAGCACTTCTCCAGGCACCCGGTCAGGTACAAGGCATGGACGCTGGTGTCCAAGCTGAACGCCAGGCACATGGAGTTCGCCTGGATCTCACTCGGCTTCGTGTGCCTCACCGACCTGTACATCCGGCTCGTGGCCAGCGGCGTTCTGACCGACCCGCGGTTCTTCTAGGCTGGAACGAAAGAAAGCGCCCAATCTGTCATGAGTGATATCGAGCGACTCCCCTACGATGTCGTGGTGATCGGCGCAGGCGGCTCCGGCCTGCGGGCGGCGATCGAGGCCCGCCTGGCCGGCCAGCGGACGGCCGTGATCTCCAAGTCGCTGTTCGGCAAGGCGCACACGGTCATGGCCGAGGGCGGCTGCGCTGCGGCCATGGGCAACGCCAACCCGAACGACAACTGGATGGTGCACTTCCGCGACACCATGCGCGGCGGCAAGTTCCTGAACAACTGGCGAATGGCCGAACTGCACGCCAAGGAGGCGCCCGAGCGGGTCTGGGAGCTTGAGGCCTGGGGCGCGCTCTTCGACCGCACCAAGGACGGCAAGATCAGCCAGCGCAACTTCGGCGGTCACGAGTACCCCAGGCTCGCGCACGTGGGCGACCGCACCGGCCTGGAGATGATCCGCACCCTCCAGCAGAAGGTCGTGGCGCTACAGCAGGAGGACGCGCGCGAGCACGGCGATCCCGAGGCCATGATCAAGGTCTTCGCCGAGACCACTGTCACCCGGCTGCTGAAGGACGACAGCGGGAAGATTGCTGGCGCGTTCGCCTACATCCGCGAGAGCGGCAAGTTCGTCTTGTTCGAGGCGCCCGCGGTGGTCCTGGCCACCGGCGGTATCGGCAAGACGTTCAAGGTGACGTCGAACTCCTGGGAGTACACGGGCGACGGCCACGCGCTCGCCCTGCTGGCCGGCGCCAAGCTGATCAACATGGAGTTCGTGCAGTTCCACCCGACTCACATGGTGTGGCCGCTGTCGGTGCGCGGCCTGCTCGTCACCGAGTCGGTGCGCGGCGACGGCGGCGTGCTGCGCAACTCTGAGGGCCGCCGGTTCATGTTCGACTACGTGCCCGACGTGTTCCGCGACAAGTACGCCGATTCCGAGGAAGAAGCCGACCGCTGGTACGCCGACCCAGACCACAACCGCCGCCCGCCCGAGCTACTCCCTCGCGACGAGGTCGCCAGGGCCAACAACGCGGAGGTCAAGGCCGGCCGCGGCTCGCCGCACGGCGGGGTCTTCCTCGATATCGCGTCCAGGCTGCCTGCCGAGGAGATCCTGCGGCGGCTGCCGTCCATGTACCACCAGTTCAAGGAGCTCGCCGACGTCGACATCACCAAGGAGCCGATGGAGGTCGGGCCTGCCCAGCACTACGTGATGGGCGGCGTCGAGGTG
>JASIBM010000396.1 GCA_030045175.1 Streptosporangiaceae bacterium
CCAGTTGTCCGCGCACTGCGTGTCGATCATCCGCAGCTCGAGGTGGCCGCGTGGCCGCACTGGCGGGAAGAGCGTCGTCAGGTGGTACGCCAGGTCGCCGAGAGTCGGCCGGCGAGGCGTGCCGCTCGCTATCCACTGCCGGAACGTCAGCCCGTGCGGCGCGGTCCAGGGCAGGCCGCTCGCTTGCCTGATGCAGACGACATGAGCGTCAAGCGCGTACCTGGCCCACGCCTGGCGAGGCGGGAGGTCCAGGCGCGGGACCGCAGTGCGGCTGGGATCGATCCGCATCCAGGTAGCCTGGCGAAATGACCGCCAGCCGGTCAGGGCAGAGCCGGTGACCGGCGAATTAGCAAAGGCGGCCACGAGTATCGGCCCGATCGCATATGCCGCGCGCCATTTGCTTTCGATATCGCCGGATGCCGGCTGGCCGTGCCCCGCGTCCACTGATACCTGCACCGCGGCGGTGCTGCATAGCATCAGCCTGCCCGAGTCGTTCAGCGAATCGAACGCCCTGACCATTGCCAGGTAACGAGGCAGATCCGTCTGGAAAGCAGGCGGGCGCCAAGGATCGAGGCCGATGCCGACCAGATCGAGGCCCTCGCTGGCGGCCCTTTCCCGCAGCGAGCGCATGTCCGCCTGGGAATTACTGATGCAGTCATTCAGGCCCGCTGGCCTCGAGCTCAGCTCCAGCTGACCGCCTGCCTCCGTGGAGATCTCCCCGGAGAGGCCCTCCCCGCCCACCTTGCTGAGGACGAAATCCGGCGCGATAACCTTGGTTTCGTTATTCTGGTCGTATACCAGCCATTCAAGTTCGATCCCAATGCGACCCGGCTGGCCGAAGCTGAACGAAGACTCCGCGACATAAGACTCCGCCTCGGATTCGCGATCAAGAGGCCGGACGTCGTTTGTCATGGTGATCCTCATTCCGGTAGCAATGCCTCTCAGGCCGCAAGGGAAGCCCGAAGCGGCCGGGCGCCAAGATGAGATTCCGCTCGGCCAGCCTCGCAGCGCCCGCCATCTCACAACACCTCCGCTGTTGCGCACGGACGCCGACGGCGGGCCCGCTGCTGCGCAAGCAGGAAGGTGTGGCCACCTTGCCATCCTGCGACCGTGAGAAATGGCGATGCAGCAGCCGACTCCGGCCACGCCCGGGATGTCGGTGGCCGACTTATTCAGGGGCGCCCGCGGTCGAGGAATCGACCGGCGCCTGATGTCATGGCGAAGGCGAAGGAAGTCGGTCTTGCGAGATGATCACGCACCGGGTCCGGGAGCAACTCGCATCGAAAACGACCGGGGCACGGGTGCCGCATCGCCTGGAGTGACCGCCCTGGATCCGGGCCAGGCGACGCCAGGACGGCACGGGCGCGCCGTGCCTGAAGAATGGAAAGGCAGCACGCGCAGCATCCCCGCCGCGACGCTGCCGCAGCAGTTTCAGGCGCAGGTCAGGCGGACGCCACAGGCCACAGCAGTGGCGTGCGGACGGCAGGCCATGTCGTACGCCGAGCTCAACGCCCGCGCGAACCAGCTGGCCAGGTACCTGGTGTCACTAGGCGCGGGCCCGGAGCGGCTGGTGGCGGTGGCGATGCCCCGGTCGCTTGACATGATCGTGGCCGTCTTGGGCGTGCTCAAGTCCGGAGCGGCGTACCTGCCGCTCGATCCGGGCTACCCGGCCGAGCGAATCGGCTTCATGCTGGCGGACGCCACCCCTGTCGTGGCGCTGACGACCCGCCAGGTAAGGCCTTGCCTGCGGAGCTGGCCAGGGGGAACGGCCTCCCAGAGCGCCACGCCCGGCGAGGCCAGGCAGGTGGTGCTTGACGACCCGGCGGTCATGACGGCCATCTCTGGCATGGCGGACCGCGACCTGTCAGACTCCGAGCGGCTTGCCACGCCGCGACCTCGCGACCCGGCGTACGTGATCTACACGTCCGGCTCCACCGGGCGCCCCAAGGGAGTGGTGATCGAGCACCGCAGCATGGTCGGGCTGCTGTGCTGGGCGGCCGACGAGTTTACGACGGACGAGCTGTCCAAGGTCCTGGCCTCGACCTCGCTCAGCTTCGATGTCTCGGTGTTCGAGATCTTCGGGCCGCTGGCTTGCGGCGGCAGCATCGAGGTGGTCCGTGACCTCCTGGCCCTGGCTGACCGCGCGGACGGCCCGTGGCAGGGGAGCTTGATCAGCGCCGTGCCGTCCGCGCTCTCCGAGGTGCTGAGCGTGCACGGGGCTGGCGCGAGCGCACGGACCGTCGTCCTGGCCGGTGAGGCCCTGACCGCGCAGACGGTCGCCACGATCAGGGCCGCGCTGCCCGGCGCGGCCGTCCGCAATATCTATGGCCCGACGGAAGCGACCGTCTACGCCACCTGCTGGGCCGATGACGCGCCCCTGCGGCGAGCGGGAGCGGGAGCCCCGCCGATTGGCCGGCCGGTGTGGAACACCAGCGCGCACGTGCTCGACCCGCTCCTGCGATCCGTTCCCATCGGGGTCGCCGGTGAGTTGTACCTGGCTGGCACCCAGCTTGCGCGCGGCTACCTGAACCGGCCAGGCTTGACGGCCGAGCGGTTCGTGGCATGCCCCTTCGGACCCGCCGGGGAGCGGATGTACCGGACCGGGGATCTCGCGCGCTGGTCTGCCGATGGCCAGCTTGAGTACCTGGGCAGGGTCGACGACCAGGTGAAAGTCCGGGGCTTTCGGATCGAGCTCGGCGAGATCGAGGCGATGCTCGCGGGGCAGGACGGGGTGGCGCAGGCAGCGACGGCGGTGCGCGAGGACCGCACTGGGAACGGCCGCCTGGTGGCCTATGTGGTGCCCGCGGCGGGCCGCCAGCTTGACCCGACGGCCCTGCGCGAGGCCGCGGCCCGGGTGCTGCCCGGCTACATGGTGCCGTCCGCCGTGCTCGTGCTTGACCGGCTCCCGCTGACGGCGAACGGGAAGCTGGACCGGCGAGCACTGCCAGCCCCGGAGTTCAGCGCCGCTGCCGGCGGGCCGGAACCGTCCTCACCCCAGGAAAAGATCTTGTGTGACCTGTTCGCGCGGGTGCTCGGGGTGAGCCAGGTCGGGCCGCACGACAGCTTCTTCGACCTGGGCGGGCACTCCCTGCTGGCCACCAGGCTGATCAGCGAGGTCCGGTCAGCGCTCGGCGTCGAGCTGGCGATCCGCTCGGTGTTCGAGAACCCGACCGTGGCCAAGCTGGCCAGCTCCCTGGACCTCGCCGACGACGCCAGGGCCACGCTGGCACCCCGCGAGCGCCCTGGCCGGCTGCCGTTGTCGTACGCACAGCAGCGGCTGTGGTTTCAGGCCCAGTTGCAAGGGCCGAACCCGGCCCACAACATCGCGTTCGCCTGGCGCCTGCGCGGGCGGCTCGACGCCGGCGCGCTGCAGGCGGCCCTGCATGACGTGGCCAGCCGCCACGAGTCGCTGCGCACGGTGTTCCCTGTCACCGACGGCCAGCCCTACCAGCGCGTGCTCGGCGCTTCGGCGGCGGCGCCGCAAGTCACGCTGGCGCGGGCGCGGCGTGGCGACCTGCCCGAGCTACTCGCGCGGGCCGCACGGTACCCCTTCGACCTATCCAGCGAGCTGCCGCTGCGAGCCTGGCTTTACACCACGGGCAGCCAGGACCACGTGCTGATGCTGCTGACCCACCACATCGCGAGCGACGGCTGGTCGATGGAGGTGGTGTTGGCGGACCTGGCGCTCGCCTACGCCGCCAGGAAGGCGGGACGAGCGCCGAGCTGGACTGCCCTGCCGGTGCAATACGCCGACTACGCCCTGTGGCAGCGGGAACTGCTCGGCGGTGACCACGACCCTGGCAGCCTGGCGTCGCGCCAGGCCAGCTACTGGACCTCGGCGCTGACCGGCCTGCCCGAGCAGCTGGACCTGCCGTACGACCGGCCCCGCCCGGCCGACCCCAGCTACCGCGGCGCCGCGGTCAGCCTGCGCATGGACGCGGGCCTGCACGCAAGGCTGCTCGACCTGGCGCGCGAGCACCAGGTGACCTTGTTCATGGTGGTCCAGGCTGCGCTGGCCGCGCTGGCGACCCGATCGGGAGCGGGCACCGACATCCCGGTCGGCGCCGCGGTGTCCGGCCGGACCGACGAGGCCGCGCGCAAGCTGGTCGGGTTCTTCGTCAATACCCTCGTGCTGCGGGTGGACACCGGCGGCGACCCGAGCTTCGCGCAGTTGCTCGAGCGCGTCCGCGATGCCGACCTGGCCGCCTACGCCCATCAGGACCTTCCGTTCGAGCGGGTCGTCGAGCTGATCAACCCGGTTCGGTCCGCCTCCCGCCACCCGCTGTTCCAGGTCATGCTCGTCTGCGACGACGACGCGGGCGCGGGGGCCAGCGACTTGCGGCTGACCGGGCTGGCCACCCGCGCCGTGCCGCTGCCCAGGCAGGCCGCGACGTTTGACCTGACCCTCACCTACCGGCAGCTCCACGATGACGACGGCGCGCCCGCCGGGATCGACGCGGCCCTCAGCTACGCGAGCGACCTGTTCGACCACGCCACGGTCGTGGCCCTCGCCGCCAGGCTCGGCCGGGCGCTGCGCCAGGCGGCGCGAGATCCGGGCCGCCGGCTGGCGGCGCTTGACGTCCTGGCCCCGCGTGAACGCCGGCAGATCCTGCACGAGTGGAACGACGCGAGCAAGGACGTGCCGCAGACCACCTTCACGCAGCTGTTCGAGCGGCAAGTGCGGCGCGCGCCGCAGGCCACGGCCTTGGTGCACGGGCAGGCCAAGACGTCCTACGCCGACCTCAACGCGCGGGCGAACCAGCTCGCCAGGTACCTGGTGGCACTGGGCGCCGGCCCGGAGCGGCTGGTAGCCGTGGCGCTGGAACGGTCGCCCGAGCTGATGGTGGCGATCCTGGCCGTGCTCAAGTCCGGGGCCGCCTACCTGCCCGTCGACCCTGGGTACCCGGCCGACCGGATCGGCTTCATGCTGGCCGAGGCCGGCCCGGTCGCGGTGGTGACCACCCGGTCAGCCGGGGGCGTCCCCGGCGACGCCAGGCAGGTCTTGCTCGACGATCCCGCCGTCGCGGGGTACACCGGACGCCTAGCCGATGGCGACCTGGACGACGCCGAGCGGCTCGCCGCGCTACGGCCAGCCAACGCCGCGTACGTGATCTACACGTCTGGCTCGACCGGGCGGCCCAAGGGCGTGATCATCCCGCACGCCGGCGTCGTGAACTACCTCGCCAGGCTGCGGGCCGAGCTCGAGCTGACCCCTGCCGACCGGTTCTTGAACAAGTCTGCCGTGACCTTCGACCAGTCGATCTTCGAGCTCTTCTTGCCGCTGTCCGTCGGCGGGAGCGCGGTGGTGGCACGCCCCGATGGGCACCGCGACCCGGCCTATCTCGTCGAGCTTGTCCGCGAGCGTCAGGTGACCGCGGCCGTGTTCGTGCCGTCCATGCTCCAGGTCTTCCTGGCCGAGCCAGGCGCAGCCGGGTGCACCTCGCTGCGCCTGATGCGCAGCGGCGGCGAGGAGCTGACGGCGGCCGTACGGGATCAGCTATTCGACGTGCTCCCTGGTGCTCGGCTGCACAACGCGTACGGGCCTACCGAGGTGTCGGTGGGGGTATTCAGCCGGGAATGCCTGCCAGCGGACCGGCGGGAACGCGTGCCTATCGGCGGGCCGAACTGGAACAACAGGGCTTACGTGCTCGACGCCGGGTTGCAGCCGGTTCCCGTCGGCATCGGCGGAGAGCTGTACGTGACCGGGCCGCAGCTGGCCCGCGGCTACCTCGGCAGGCCGGCGCTGACCGCCGAGCGGTTCGTGGCCTGCCCGTTCGGGGCGGCGGGGATGCGGATGTACCGAACCGGGGACCTGGCCAAGTGGAACACGGCGGGAGAGCTCGTGTTCCTTGACCGCGCCGACAGCCAGGTGAAGGTGCGCGGCTTCCGGGTGGAGCTTGGCGAGATCGAAGCGGTGCTGACCAGGCAGGACGACGTGGCGCAGGCCGCGGTGGTGGTGCAGGAGGACCGTCCGGGCGACCGCAGGCTGGTGGCCTACGTGGTGGCGGCTGCCGACCGCCGGCTGGACATCATCAAGCTGCGTGACGCCGCGGCGCGGGAGCTACCTGGCTACATGGTGCCCGCCGCGCTCATCGAGCTATCCGCGCTGCCGTTGCTCACGACGGGGAAGCTGGACAGGAGGGCGCTGCCGACCGCCAGTTTCGGCGCACTCAACGGTGGCCGTGAGCCGAGCTCGGCACGAGAGCGGACCTTGTGCGACATGTTCGCGCAGGTGCTCAACCTGGACCGGGTCGGCCCGGACGACAGCTTCTTCGACCTGGGCGGCCATTCCCTGCTCGCCGCGATGCTCCTGGCCAAGATCGGGCAGCGGTTCGGCATCAAGATCAGCCTGAAGGCATTCCTTGACGACCCCTCAGCCAGCGGCGTGGACCACCGCCTGGACCGGTAGGCGCGCCTGGTGAACGACGACTTCATCGCGCTGCCCGGTGCTGACCTGGCCGCTGATGGCCTGGCTGCTGACCTGACCGCTGACGGCCCGGCAGCTGGCACGCACGAACGCGCCGGCACGTGGAGCATGTGGGCGGGGGCTGTGCTACGCGGCGCGGGCTTCCCCGTCAGCGAGGTCGAGCGCCTGGCGAACGCCGCGCTGGCCGAGGCCGGCGACCGCGCGCTGGCAAGGGCATCCCAGGCGGGCCGGGCATGGCCAGCCGCGGCCGACCTGAATGAGTACGACGCCCTGTTCCCTGTCGCACTGGAAAAGACGTCGGCGGCAATCGAGGACATCGCCAGCCAGCCGCTCTTTCGCGAGGCGCTCACCTGGCAGAACCCGCAGTTCGTCAGGAGTTGCATCGACCGCCTCGATGGCGGACTCCGTGGTGGCGTGCCGCATGCGCGCACATCTAATACGGCTGAGCGCCGAAGCAAGCTGCGCAAGCAGGAAGCCAAGATCAGCGGTTACATTCAGCGCTACACGACAAAGAACGACTCGATCGGCTTCTTCGGCCCCATCGGGTGGGCCGAGTGGACGCCGGGCGACCCCATTTCTTCGCTTACTGCCGGACCCGGGCTGCTCAGGCGGCGCACGGTCTACTTCGAGGCCTGGGCCATCGACGAGGTCGCAGCCACGCTGGCCGCGCGGCCCGAGCTGATGAACGGCGTGCCGCCCCGGCGATCGCCTGCCAACCTGCTCGAAGGAAGCCGGGTGGTTCGCCCGAATGGCGGTGCCGACTCGCTGAGCGAGGAGTGGGCGCGGATCCTCGAGCTGTGCGACGGGGTCCGCACGGTTCGCGAGATCGCATCGGCGATCGGCCGCCCAGCGGACTGGCTGATCGACCAGCTCGCGCTGATGAGCAAGTCAGGCCTGGCGCGAACGGACCTCAGCGGTCCGATCGAGCCCTACCCTGAGCGGCGCTTGGCACAGCGGCTGGCACGGGTGCCCGACCCGGTCGCCAGGCAGGCCGCGCTGGCCGACCTGGGGCGGCTGGTGAGCGCGAAGGATGAGGTCGCCGCGGCTGCGGGCGACCCTGGGCGGCTGGCCGCCGCGCTCGACACGCTGGCCGCACGATTCGAGAGCATCACCGGCAGGTCCTCGGTTCACCTCCCGGGTCAGGCCTACGCCGGGCGGACGATCGCGTACGAGGACTGCGTCAGGGACGTGCGGGTCAGCCTGGGGGCAGACGTCCTGGCGTCGCTCAGCGAGCCGCTCACGCTGGTGCTGCACAGCGCCCGGTGGCTGGCGGCCAGCGTCGGCGCGACATACCTGCGCCAGCTTGACGAGCGCTACGAGCGGATACGTCAGCGCGCAGGGACCTGCTCGGTGCCGCTCAGCCGCTTGCTCGCGTCGATGACGCGCGAGTTCTACGCCGCCGACGGCCTCCCGCCGCTGGCCGGGGGCGCGGTCGCGGAATTGCAGCGGCGCTGGGCGGCGATCCTGGCGATACCAGGCGACGCGCGGCACCACCGGGTCGACCCCGCGCACATCCGCGCGGCCGTCGGCGCGGCGTTCGCATCGGACCCGCCCGCGTGGTCGGGCGGGCTGCGGCATTCCCCCGACATCCTCATCGACGCGAAATCGATCGACGCGATCAACCGGGGTGATTACCAGCTCGTGCTCGGCGAGCTGCACACGGCGTTCAACACGGTGGAAAGCGCCGCGCTCGTCGAGCAGAGCGATCAGAAGGACCGGCTCCGCGCGATGGCCAGATTCGCGACAGGGGCCGGCCGGATCGTGGTGAACCCGTCCAGGGACTGGGGCTACGTGACGCGGACGCGGCCCTCGCCCGATGTGCTGTCGGCCGAGCATGTCTACTGGACGGCGAGCTCCGACGACGTCGCCGAGGTCACCGCCGAGGTCATCCCGGCGGGAGCGCTCGAGGTCAGGCGCGCTGGGCGCGGTCTCGTCGCTGCCTGCCTGACAGACGAGCGAACGTTCCCGCTGGCCGAGATGATCGGTGACTACCTGTCGCAGGTACTCATCTCCTCGTTCCGCCTGCTGCCGCCGCGCAGGCACAACCCGCGCGTGTCGATCGGGCGGCTCGTGGTAAGCAGGGAGACCTGGCGGCTGGCACCGCGATTTTGCGATTGGGCCCAGCAGCAAGATGAGCGCAGGCGATTCCTCCAGATGCGCCAGTGGGTCGCCAGGCACGGCCTGCCGCGCCGCGTCTTCTGCTCGGTGCCAGGCGAGGGCAAGCCGGTTTACGTGGATTTCACCAGCGTTCCGCTCACCAACAGCCTCGCGAGCATGCTGCGCAAACTTGGCCGCGACGACTCGCCGCAGGTGACCTTCGCCGAGATGCTGCCCGGCCCGGGCGGCTGCTGGCTGAAGGACGCGCGGGGGGACTCGTTCGTATCGGAGCTTAGGCTCGTCGTGTCGGAGCGGACCGGCGGGTGAGAGGTGATAACGCCGCGGCCCTGACGACCTCACGCCAGGGCTGGTCCGGGTGGCTGGCCAGCCTGGCCAGGATCTGGTGGTACTGCGCGATCCAGCCGTTCACCTTCTGCTCGTCGAACTCGTCGATGTTGTAGATGACGTTGCCGGCCAGGTTGCCTGTCTGGCCGGCGGCCATGTTCCAGACCATGCCCCTCGGGTGGTCGGAGGTCTCGTAGCTCGGCAGCGAGCGCTTGTATATCGTCAGGGCGCCATCGGCGATCGGCAGCACGCTCTCGGTCTCGGGCTGCTGCTGCCACATGCCGACGATGACCTCAGAGTTCCCTGGCTCGGCGGCGAGGGCCATGAAGCCGGGCACGTCCTGCTCGATGACCGAGATCGGAACCTCGTTCGCGTAGGCGTCGATGCAGGTGTCCCTGGTGCTCGCCACGATCTCGCGGAAGCTCGCGCACTGGCTGAGGTCGGTGCGGAACGGCACCATGTTCAGGAACAGGCCCAGGGTGTTGTGGAACTGCTGCTCGTTGCGGCCGAAGGTGAGCGCGCGGATGGCCGGGTCGGACCGGCCGGTCACCTCGTGGACGAACACCCCGAAGGCCGCGAGCAAGACCATGAACATGGAACTGCGCGTCTGGTGAGCGAACTTAACGGCCGGCGCCATCTCGCCGGCATCGATGATGTAGTTGTACGCGGACATCGGCCTGGTGTAGACCGCCGGCCTGGGGCGATCGCCCGGCAGCGTGAGCGCGTGCGCGCCGTGCAGCTTCTCCTGCCAGTACTTGCGCACATCGTCACCCGCCGCGGCGGGGCCGGACTTCTGCCATTGCGCGAACTCCCGGTACTGCTTGACCTGCGGCAGGTCCACCGGGTGGTGGTTGGCCCGCGCGTCATAGAACGCCGCGAGGTCCCGCGTGACCACGCCAACCGACCAGGCATCGGTCGCCGAATGGTGCGTCAGCAGCACGAGGACCGAGTCGTTGTCGTCGAACCTGCACAAGGTGGCCCGCATCACGGGAACCTGCCTGGGACTGATGCTGCTGCCGCGCTCCGCCTCGATGATCAGCTCCTCGGCAACCAGGTCCCTGGGCTTGTCGCCGGCCGGCAGGTCGCGCACCTCGAGCGGCACCCGGCACGGCGGGTAGACCTGCTGATAGGGGGGCTGGGCATCGCGCATCACGACGGTGCGCAGCAGCTCGTGGCGTGCCACGACGTCGTCGAGCGCTCCCTGCAGCGTCGGGATGTCCACCCGCCCAGCGATACGCAGCCCGGTGACGAGGTGAAATCGCTTGCCGAAGGCACCGTTGTCGTCACCTTCGTCCAGCGAGCAGAACCACTCCTGGGTATAGGACAAGGGGTAGCGACCGTTTGTGGTGTCCGGCTGGCTGGAAGATTGGTGTGTCATCGCCCACCTACCGCCATCGCTCGTCCGGATTACCTGTCAGAACAGCGTCCCAATCAGGGCAGGCCACGGGCATCTCGCCGGTTGCGTCTTGTCACTCCCCGCGTTCTGAAGTGAGGTCTTCCGCCGCAGGCAACCTGGGAGGTGCGCTTGAATCCACGGTCCTGCTAACTTCGGCCCTGAAGGCATGGATCCATCAGCGCCTTGCCAAAGCTCACGCCCTAAGAAATTGACTTCATCATGCTTTCATTTTCGCCCCGGCTGCCCTATTTGAAAGAATGGGAACATAGTGGATTTCGCGGAGCTGGATGACATCGCAGGGGAATACTGGAATCCAGGTGGCCAGCCCGGCCTGGCGTTTGGCGTGGTCCGCGACGGGGAGCTCGTGTACTGGGGCGGGTTCGGCCAGAGGTTCCTCGGGGGGGCGGCGCCGGACGCGGACACCGTGTTCCGCATCTCGTCGATGACCAAGAGCTTCACCGCCGCGGCCGTCATGCTGCTGCGTGATGAGGGCCTGCTGGCCATGGACGATCTGGCCGAGAAGTACGTGCCCGAGATGCGCGGCTGGCCGCCGGTCACGGTGAACTCGGCCCGGGTCACGGTGCGGCACCTGCTCACCATGACCGCGGGCTTCCCTGCGGACGATGCCTGGGCCGACCGGCAGCAAGGGCTGCCGCTTGAAGACTTCTCCGCGCTGCTCGCCGGCGGCGTCAGCTTCGCCTGGGCGCCGGACACCAAGTTCGAGTACTCCAGCCTCGGGTACGCGATCTTGGGCAGGATCATCACGGCATGCTCTGGCCTGGCCTACCCGGAGTTCATCAGGCAGCGGCTGCTGAACCCGCTCGGCCTGACCCGCACCGGGTTCGAGGCCGCCGAGTTCGCGGCCGACGACCTGGCCCTGGGCTACGGTCCAGCGCCGCAGGGCTGGGCCGAGCTGCCGATGGAACCGTGCGGCGCGTTCGCCCCGATCGGCGGGGCGTTCAGCAGCGTGCGCGACCTGGCTAGCTGGGTGGCGGGGTTCCTCGCCACGTTCCCGCCCGCCGACGACGGCGCCCCCCACCCGCTGTCCGCCGCCAGCCGCAGGCAGATGCAGATACCCCAGGTCTTCTTCGGCTCGTGGCCCGGGTTCCCTGCGGGCTTCCCGATGTCCTACGGGTGCGGCCTGTACATCGACCAGGACGCCGCGCTGGGCAGGATCGTGCACCACCCCGGCGGATATCCCGGCTTCGGCAGCCACATGCGATGGCATCCGGCCACAGGCACCGGCGTGGTCGCACTGGCCAACAGCACCTACGCCACGCCCTACCCGCTGACAGTCAAGCTGCTTGAGGCCGTGGTCAGGCAGGACAAGGCCACCCGGGCGGCCAGCGGCCCGGTCCTGGCCCCCCGCGGCGAGCCCTGGCCTGAGACGGTGGCGGCGCGAGACGCGGTAAACCGCCTGCTGCGGGACTGGGACGACGCCGAGGCCGACCGGCTGTTCACGCCCAACGTGGCTCAGGACGCGCCGTACCCGCAACGGCGGCGCGCCATCGAGGTGATCCGCGAGCGGATCGGCGCGTTCGGCGACGACCCGGGCCACCCGGCCGAGTACGACACCCCGGCGCACTGCCGCTGGTGGCTCACCGGGGAACGCGGCGCGGCCCAGGCCCAGATCCTGCTCAGCCCGGAGAAGCCACCCCGCGTCCAGGCGCTCAGGCTGGCCGTCCCGCCCGCCGCCGGGTCCCCGCTGGCCGACGGGCTGACGCGCGTCATCGACTGGCTCAACGGCGGCCAGCCCGTCCCAACGGGCGAAGGGCTCGACCCCGCCCTGACCGCACGCCGCGTCAGGTCCGCCGCCGCGTGGGCAGGGACCTGCCGTCCCGGCCCGTACCGGGCGGGCGACGGCACCTCGACGGTCACCGTCGGCCTGATGGGCGAGCACGCCAGCTTTACCCTGACCATTACCATCGACCCGGCCACCGGACTACTCCACCAGCTCGATCTGGCCGGAGGCTAGCCATCCAGGCCGAAGCAAGCCGAGCGAACCCATTCCCGCGATGAGGCCATTTTGGGAAGTTAAAGACGGTAACGGGGTCGCGTCCGGGTCAGCAGCCGAAAGCCGGCCACGGCGTGCGGGGCCATCTGGCGAAGGTGCCGAGGACCGATCAGAGGAGGAGCGATGACGGCAAGCCAAGAACCGCCGGCGCAAACCCGTTCGGCACGGCAGCGGATGGCGGCGGCGTGGCGGTCGGGACCGCTGGCGGTGCGGAACTACCGGCTGCTGACGGCCGGCCAGTTCACCTCGACGCTTGGAGACTACTGCTACGCGGTGGCCCTGCCCTGGCTGGTGCTGACCACGCACGGCGGGCCGGTCCTGCTCGGCACCGTGCTGGCGTGCTACGGGGTGCCGCGCGTGCTGATGATCTCGGTGGGCGGGATGCTGACCGACAAGATCGGGGCGCGCGCGCTGATGCTGACCGCCGATGTCGCGCGCTGCGTGCTCGTGGCGGTGCTCGCGGTGCTTGCGACGCGCCACGTCGCTTCGCTAGCGGCGCTTGGGCCGCTAGCGACCCTGATCGGCGCCGGCGAGGGCCTGTTCCTCCCGGCGTCCTACACGATCATGCCCTCGTTGCTAGAGTCCGACCAGCTCGCGGCCGGCAACTCCTTCTACTACGCGGCGCTCCAGGCGGGCGCGCTGCTCGGCCCGGCGCTCGGCGGCGCGCTCGTCGCTACCGTGGGGTCAGGTCCGGCCTTCGCCGTCGACGCCGGCTCGTTCGCGGTGTCGGCGCTGACGCTCGCGTTCCTGCCACGCCGCCGGGCGAAGGCCGTGAGCGCCAGGCAGGAAAAGGCTGCCAATACCGTCAAGGACACCAGCGCGAACGGCGGCGGGGGCAAGCTCGGCGTGTTCGACCTGCTGCGGCGATCGCGGGCGATGCAGGTCGTGGTCATGATGATCATCGTGGCCAACCTGACAAGCGGCGGGCTGAGTCAGGTGGCGCTGCCGTCGCTTGCGCACGCCAGGTACGGGGCAGCCGGATACGGCGCGCTGCTTGCGTGCCTCGCGGCGGGCGGCGTGGTCGGCACGCTGCTCGCCGCGCGTACCAAGGGCCTGCGCAAGCCCGCGGATGTCGCTGCGCTGGCGTTCGTCATGCAGGCGGTGGCCATGTGCCTCGTGCCCTACCTCGGCGGCGAGGTAGGCGCGGCGGTGGCGATGTTCGTGTTCGGCGGCTGCAACGGGCTGGGCAACGTCATCTGGAACACCGCTGGCCAGAAGTGGACGCCGCCGTACCTGCTTGGGCGGATCATGGCGCTGATGCTGACGTGCGCGCTGGGCACCTTCCCCCTGTCGGTCGCGCTCACCGGCATCCTGGTGCACCACATCGGCCCGACGCTGTTCTTCCCGATCGCGGGGGCCGTGGTGGGCGCGGCCATGCTCGGCGGGCTGACCCAGAAGGAGTACCGCGATTTCGGCACCGTTCAGCCTGACGGCACCTACCTGCTTGCTGGCCTGAAGGGCCTGAACAAGCCGGTAACGGAAAGCGCGGCGCCGACAACCGCGATGTCGGGGACCGAGGTGGGCACGGACGCCACCGGCCATTAGGCATAACCGCCCGCTCGCAACTATGCCCCTTCGGTGGCGCCCACCGCCGCGCCACCGCGCCCCTGAATGCGCCCCACGCCCCCTTCAGGGCCGCCCGCCGCTGCGCCACCGCCCCCCTGAATGCGCCCCACGCCCCTTCAGGGCCGCCCGCCGCCGCGCCACCGCCCCTCCGCCGGGTCACCGCCCCCGATGAATGAGCCCCTCGTCCTTCCGCCACGCCGCCACGGCGCCACCGCCCCGCTGAGTGCGCCCCTCGCCCCCGCGCGGCACCGCCGCCCTCCCGAAATGCCCCCTTCGCCCCCTTCGCCGCGCCCGCCGCGGCGCCGCCCACCCTGGTCAATGTGCCCTTCACCCGGAAGGACCGGACCAGAACGCCATTCATGCGGCGAAGACGATCAAGGATTGTGGCGTGAGTGGCCTATGTTATCTGCGTGGCGAGTGCGTATGGGCTGTGTGGTGGTGCGTTCGAGGTGCTCGGTCACGCCGGGCGGCGGTAGCCCCAGCGGGCGGGCTGCCACGCTGGGCGGCGGTAGCCCCGGCGCGCTGCCGCGGGCGGCGGTAGCCCCGGCGCGTTGCGGCGCCGGGGCTACCCTCAAGACGGGCCCGTGGCGCGCTAGCTGCGCTCCCCGAAATCTTGCCTGATCCGCTCCCGCCACCGCTCATATCCTGGCTGGGTCCCGCCGGTGTCGAACAGCACCTCGATCGCCTGCTCGGTCACCCCGGCGGCCTCCTCGACCGACATGTCGCACCACACCCGCACGGCGGTCTCGGTGTGCGGTGTCACCAGGCCGGCCAGCAGCCGCGCCTTCGCGGCGAACGCGGCCCCGAGCAGGGCGTGCGGCAAGTGCTCGGCCGACAGGTCCTTCATCAGCTTGAGGTCGGCTGGATCGGTCCCCCCCGCGTACACGCTGGCGAGCGCGGCCCCGCTCCACAGGTCGCCCCTGCGCTCAGGGGCGAACTGGCCGATCGCGTCAGCCACGCGGCGGACCTCTGACCCGTTGACGAACCACAGCGCGCGGCCGATGCCCTGGTCGATCGCCCGGCCGGCGTAGTCGGCAGGCTGGAAGAGCGGAACCCGCGCCTGATGCTGCCGCTTGACATACTGATCGGTGCGGAAATATGCCTGGTGAAAGCCATACCCGTCGAGAGCCAGCCAGCGCAGCACTTCGTCCTCGGGCATGATCGCGCGCCAGCGAATCCCGGGCAGCCGCGCCATCGCCCAGCCGACCCCTATGTGGGCCATGTAGACGTGCGGCTTTCCTGGACCCTCAAGGAAATCGCCGACCCAGTGCCGGCCGACGGGCAAGAGCGCATCTCTTACCGCCAGGGCCATCGTGCATCCCTCGTACGCGAAGCCGCGAAATGGCTGCTCAACCTCCTCGAGCGCGGACTGGATATCGGACATGCCCCGGCCGATGAGCCCGTATCCGAAGCCGGTAAGGAACATGCTGCCGACCTTCTCCAGGTTGGCTTGCTGCTCGGCACTCGGCGCGTGAAAACCGCGCTTTTCGAATGTCACGTCCCTGGGGTCGGGCGCGAACATCTTGACGCGGAGCCCTCCCATGAGTGTGGGCTTCATGTGCTGCTCCTCCAGTTGAGGTGGAACGCCTGCGCGCCGCATCCCTGGCAGGGTGAACCGGGTCCAGGCCGCCCGCCAAGCGATCGGCGCCAATCCATCCTGGCCTGCGCTGCTCGACCGGCGCTTGAGCGCAGATTGAGCAACGAGCGAATTGCGGGTGTGCGTTTCGTGATGATCTGATGGCATTCAGTGAACACCATCGACCCCGGAGGTGATCATGAACGCACCCCAGCCGTGCCTCAGCTCAGGGTTCCGGCGTGAGTTTTTCATGAGCTGAATCATGACGCGCTAACTGTTCGCCCGAGGCTGCCGGGCAGATGCTCGAGTCGCGCGGGTTGCCGACACAATCCTGTGAGGGCAAGATGAGCACCGAATCTGGAGGCATGAGCATCGAACTGCTCGGACCGCTGTCCGTGCGCATCAACCACGTGCCTGTCATGCCAGCCGCCGCGAAGCCGCGTCAGGTCCTGGCCATGCTCGCACTGAACGCCGGGCGCGTGGTAACGGTGTCAACGCTGATCGAGGAGCTGTGGGGGGACCAGCCGCCGCCCAGCGCCCTGACCACCCTTCAGACCTACATACTCGACCTGCGAAAGCGCATGGCCGCCGCCATGGGGCCGGGCATGGATCCGAAGCGGGTGCTGCGTACCAGGCACTTTGGCTACCTGCTCGACGCTCAGGATGCGCAGATCGACATCGAGGAGTTCGGCAAGCTCGCCGTGGCTGGCCGCGCGCGGGCCGAGGCCGGCGACTACCGCGGCACGGCCGAACTGCTCAGCTGCGCCCTGGCGCTGTGGCGCGGGCCCGCGCTCGTGGACGTGCGCAAGGGCAGGGTGCTCGAGCTGGAGGTCACGGCGCTCGAGGAGTCCAGGCTGGCGGTGCTCAGCCGTCGCATCGAGGCGGACCTCGTGCTAGGAAGGCACGCGGACATCCTCGGCGAGCTGACGGCCCTGGCAGCGCGGCACCCGCTCAATGAGAACTTCTCGGCCCAGCTGATCACGGCGCTCTACCGCACCGGCCACACCGCCCGCGCGCTGCAGGCGTTCCACCGGCTGCGCAGCTCGCTGGTCGACGAGCTCGGGATAGAGCCCTCGGCGCAGCTGCAACGGCTGCAGCAGGCAGTACTGTCCAGGGACCCGTCATTGGATGCCGCCTGAACCTCGCGTCCTGGAGGCGAGCGAAGACACAGCGTATCCGTATAAGCCGGGTGCTGGCCTCGCCGGCCACACGGGCGGATACTGGTGTGGAGGGGTTCGGATCCGGCGACATGCCGGAAACGACGCGGAGATTGACACGTCACTACGAAACGCGGTATAAGGGGACGCACCCTTCCAGCCAACGGTGCTGTCAATGAAGACCTTCCGTTTGGTGTTGCCCCGCCCGTGGCCGTCGACATGCTGTACCGGGATATGCGGAGATTGTCGTGATGAGAACGGTGCCCATTTCGTCAATGTGCCACGTTGGAAGTTCCTCTCGGTTGACCCAGCCATTAGCGCAGCGTGCCTTGATAAACATCAACGGCTCCGATCCTCCTGGGACATGACTTGCTGAAGATCCTGGTGGCCGAGGACGCGGCGATGATTCGTGGTGCGCTGGTGGCGCTGATCGAACTGGAGCCCGACCTGAAGGTCGTGGCCGAGGTCGAAAGGGATGACGAGATCTTGCCGACCGCCCTGTTCTACCAGCCAGACGTGGCGATCATCGACGTCGACCAGCCCGGGTTTGACGGGCTCACGGCGGCCGCGCGGCTGCGTGAGCGGTTGCCGTCCTGCCGGACGCTGATCCTGACCAGCCTGGGGCGTCCTGGACTGCTCAGGAACGTGCTTGCGGCCGCGGTTGGCGGGTTCATACTCAAGGACGCCCCGCCCAGCCAGCTCGCGACGGCCATACGCAACGTCGCGTCTGGGCGCCGGGCGGTAAGCCCGGAGTTCGCCGTGCCCACGTGGGGCTCGGACGGCGTGCCGCTGTCACCCCGCGAGCAGTCGGTCCTGAAGCTGGCAGGCGACGGCGCCGAGCCGTCAGAGATCGCGGCCACCTTGCACCTGTCCGTCGGTACCGTGCGCAATTACCTGACCGCCATCGTGGCCAAGCTGCACGCGCGCAACCGGGTCGACGCGATCAGGAAGGCCTACGACGTCGGCTGGCTGCCCTAGGCCTGTCCCGTAGGCCCGTGGCCTGAGCCCGGCTCTCTCAGACCGGCTTGACCAGCATCGGCAGGCCGCCTTGCACCCGCAGCGACAGCATGGCCTCTCCTCGCACCTGATGACCAGGCTGCAGGGCGAGCCGGAACCTGCGGGCGACCATGATCGCGACGAACGTCGCCTCCATCATGCCGAGGTGGCTGCCGACGCAGACCCGAGGCCCGGCGCCGAACGGGATGTACGCGTACCTGTGCGAGACATCGGCGTTGGCGTCCTGCTCGAACCGCAGCGGGTCGAACTTGTCTGGCTCGGGCCAGAAGGCGGGATGCCGGTGCAGCGTGTAGGGGCTGATCATGACGTCGGCTCCGGCAGGGACGCGGTACCCGTCGACCTCGTCGTCGGCAAGCGCCCGGCGGGTCAGTCCCCAGACGGGCGGGTACAGGCGCATGGTCTCCTGGATGACCATGGTCGTGTATGGCAGGCGGTTCAGGTCCTCGAGCACGGGCAGCCGGTCGCCGAGCACCTCGGCCGCCTCGGCCCGCAGCAGTTCCCCGACCTCCGGGTGCTTGTCGATCAGGTACCACGCCCAGGACAAGGTGCTCGCCGTCGTCTCATGGCCAGCCAGAAGAATGGTGA
>JASIBM010000397.1 GCA_030045175.1 Streptosporangiaceae bacterium
TCATGACTCCAGGCTGCCCGCCGCGATCGGGCTGAGCATGAGCCATCCGCCCTGCATCACCGGGACCTTTGGCACACCTGTACGCCTGCATGCCTGCCTCGGCCAATCCCGGCCGAATGTCCTGGCAGGTCAGTTCCTTAGCCCGTGGTTCTGCCGTCCGGGCCGCGGTGAACTGGGGAGGCAGGCGCAGAGCCTGCGGCCAATGAAGGAAGGTGTGCCAGATGAGCACGCTGACTCGCAAGGAGACCCGGCCGTTCATGGACCTGTTCGACTGGATGGAGGCGCCGTGGGGCGTGTTCCGCCCGGTCAGCTCGGGCATCCGGACGGAAACCCTGGTCAAGGACGGCCACCTCACGGTCCGCGCCGAGCTTCCCGGGATGGACCCGGAGAAGGAGATCGACGTCACCGTGGACGACGGGATCCTGACGATCAAGGCGGACAGGCACGAGGAGCAGATCGACAAGACCCACTCCGAGTTCCGGTACGGCATGTCGGTTCGCCGCATGGCGCTGCCCGCTGGCGCTGACGAGCAGCACGTCCAGGCCAGCTACGACAAGGGGATCCTGGAAGTCACGATCGACCTGAAGGAGCCGGCCAAGAAGGCCGAGCGCAAGATTCCGATCAGGCTCGCCAGAGCCGTCAAGGCAGGCTGAACCATGCCTAGCCGGCCCTGATGACGCGATCCCCGGCCATATGGCCGGGGATCGCGTATGGACGGCCAGGTGACCTTCGCTGCTGCCAGGGCAGAAGGCAAGACTCGCGGAAGGCATCGTCATGACGTTCAACGTGGCATCAGAGGTAGGCAGGCTCCGCCAGGTCATCGTGCACCGGCCGGGCCTCGAACTGTCCAGGCTCACCCCGCAGAACATCGCCGGGCTGCTGTTCGACGACGTCATGTGGGCCAAGAAAGCCAAGGAGGAGCACGACGCTTTCGCCGAGGCGCTGCGCGACAAGGGCGTCACCGTGCACTACTTCGGCCAGCTGCTCGCGGAGACGCTCGCCTTGCCTGATGGCCGCGGGTTCGTCCTCGACCGGGTCTGCACGCCTGAGGTCCTCGGCCCGAGCCTCGTCGGCCCGGTCCGCAGGCTGTTCGACGATCTCGACGGGCCCGCCCTGGCCCAGTACCTGGTCGGCGGCGTGCTGAAGGCCGACCTGCACCCAGGCCGCGTGCACAGCCTGAAGTGGAGCATGCTCCGGGCCGACGACTTCATCTTGCCGCCGCTGCCCAACCACCTGTTCCAGCGCGACAACTCGTGCTGGATCTACGGCGGGGTCTCGGTCAACCCGATGGCCAAGCCCGCCCGGCAACGCGAGACGCTGCACAGCCGCGCCATCTACCGCTACCACCCGATGTTCGCCGGGCAGGACTTCGCGACCTACTACGGCAGCGACGACGCCGGCCACCAGCCGGCCACCGTCGAGGGCGGCGACGTGCACGTGCTCGGCCACGGTACGGTCATGATCGGGATGGGGGAGCGTACCACCCCGATGGCCGTCGAGACCCTCACTGGCGCGTTGCTGCGGACCGGTCAGGCGAGCAGGGTCATTGCCGTGGAGCTGCCCGCCACCAGGGCGATGATGCACCTCGACACGGTGATGACCATGGTCGACACCGCGACGTTCGTGCTCTACCCCTACCTCGACAGGCACCTGCGGTCCTGGACGCTGACCGCAGGGACAGGCGAGCA
The DNA here is from genome assembly GCA_030045175.1 of Streptosporangiaceae bacterium. GTDB lineage: Bacteria > Actinomycetota > Actinomycetes > Streptosporangiales > Streptosporangiaceae > Chersky-822. The sequence continues at coordinate 1,689 of JASIBM010000397.1, forward strand.
GGGGCTGACGATCACCAGGAACCGCAACCTGTGGGACAACCTGGCGCAGGCCCTTGAGGTCGACAAGGTCACCGTGCTCACCACCGACGAGGACATGCGCGCGGCCGAGCGCGAGCAGTGGGACGACGGGACCAATTACCTGGCCGTCGCCCCCGGTGTGATCTTCGGCTACGAGCGGAACGTGCCCACCAACACGATGCTGCGCAAGCACGGCATAGAGGTAGTCACCATCGCCGGGAGCGAGCTGGGCCGCGGCCGCGGCGGACCCCGCTGCATGACCTGCCCCATCGAACGCGATCCGGCCTGAGCCTTGTTCGCAGGAAAAGAAGGAATCCGTCATGAAACCGCATGAGATAGACCTCTACGGGCGCAGCCTGCTCAAGGAGACCGACCTGACCTCCGCCGAGTTCCTATACCTGGTGAACCTGGCCGCCTGGCTACGGTCGGAGAAGCAGCATCGCCGCAGCGGCCGCCGGCTGGCTGGCCGCTCCATCGCCCTGATCTTCGAGAAGACCTCCACCAGGACCAGGTCCGCCTTCGAGGTCGCCGCGCACGACGAGGGCGGCCACGTCACCTACCTCGGACCGGAGGAGTCCCAGCTCGGCCGCAAGGAGTCCATGAAGGACACCGCCCGCGTGCTCGGCCGGATGTTCGACGGCATCGAGTACCGTGGGTCGTCCCAGGAAGCGGTCGATACCCTCGGCGCCTTCGCCGGGATCCCGGTCTGGAACGGGCTCACCGACGACTGGCACCCCACTCAGATGCTCGCCGACATCCTGACGATGCTCGACCACACCGTCAAGCCCCTCACCGACGTCGCCTGCTGCTACCTGGGAGACGGCCGGAACAACACCGCGAGCTCCCTGCTCGTCACCGGCGCCCTGCTCGGCATGGACGTGCGCATCTGCGCTCCGGCGCCGCTGCAGCCGTCGGCTCGCGTGCGTGCCATCGCCCGCGGCCTGGCCAGGCAATCCGGTGCCCGGCCGTGGATCACCGACGATCTCGCCACCGCCGTGGCGCAGGCCGACTACGTCTATACCGACGTGTGGCTGTCGATGGGCGAGCCATCCTCGCAGTGGAACGACCGCATCGACCTGCTGCTGCCGTACCAGGTCACCGCCAAGGTGCTGGCGGCGACAGGGAACCCTGATGTCAGGTTCATGCACTGCCTGCCCGCGCTGCACAATACGCAGACCCAGATCGGCGCGGAGATCTACGCCCGCCGCGGCCTGGACGCCCTGGAGGTGACCGAGGACGTCTTCGAGTCGCCGGCATCCATCGTCTTCGACCAGGCCGAGAACCGGCTGCACACGATCAAGGCCCTCATGGTGGCTACGGCAGGAGACCGGGTGTGAGGCTGCCCGCCCGTACCGAGCGGCTCCAGCTCGTGCTGCTGAGGCACGGCCAGAGCGCGTGGAATGCCCGCAACCTGTTCACCGGCTGGGTGAACGTCCCGCTGAGCAAGGCCGGTGAGCAGGAAGCGATCGAGGCCGGGCGGCTCCTCGCGCGGAACGACTTGCGGCCGGCGTTCGCGCACACCTCGCTGCAGCGGCGCGCGATCCAGACGGCGGACCTGGCCCTGGCCGAATGCGACCGGGACTGGATCCCGGTGCGCCGTACCTGGCGGCTCAACTCCAACCACTACGGCGCGCTGCAGGGCCGGGACAAAGAACAGGTCCGCGCCGAGTATGGCGACCGCCAGTACCGCGCCTGGCGCAGGCAATACGACTGCGCCCCGCCGCCGATGCCCGACGACGGTCTATACTCGCAGTTCGCCGACGCGCGGTACGCGGCCATCCCGGCCGACGCCAGGCCTCGCGCGGAGTCACTGCGGGACGTGACCGCACGCCTGCTGCCGTACTGGTACGACGTGATCGTGCCTGACTTGCTTACCCGCTCCTGCGTGCTCGTCGTCTCGCACGGCAACACCCTGCGCGCGCTCGTCAAGCACCTGGACCGGGTCGGCGACGAGGCGAGCGCGCTGCTGGAGGTCCCGACCGGGGTGCCGTTGATGTACGAGCTTGACCACGACATGCGCCCGGTCGTTCCCGGCGGCCGCAGCCTGCTGTCTCCTAGCTGAGCCGGTTTCGCACGCCGACCACGCCCTGGACATGCCGGACGGCGTCGACGACGACGCGCGAGGTCGGCTCGCTCAGCGGGCCTCCGGAGACCGTGACGATGCCGTCCCTGACCTGCACGTCCAGGTGGTGCGCGGCCTCCATGGCGATGCCGGGGAGCACCGCGCGGGTGACCTCCTGGCGTATGTCCTCGTCCGAGCGGCCGAACACGGCGAGGACGTCCACCCTGCTGATGATGCCAAGCAGGCGGCCGGCCGGGCTGACCACTGGCAGCCGCTTCACCTTGCGGTCGTACATGAGCCTGGCGGCCTCCGCTACGGGGGCGTCAGGGCCGATCGTTACCGCGGGCGTGGTCATCAGGTCGGCTGCGGTCACGCCGGCCGCCTTGTCGTCTTCATGGACGTGGCGCAGGGCCGCGAGCAGGCTGGTGCCCGCCGCCTGCACCGCCTCCTTCACCAGGAGGTCGCCTGCCGAGACGACTCCGATGACCCGGCCGGTGTCGTCGAGCACGGGAAACGCGCTGATCCTGCGGCTTCGCAGCATGGCGGCCATTTCCTTGAACGACGCGTCCTTGCGGACGGCCACGACGGACGTGGTCATGACGTCTCGCACCGTCGAGCTAATCGTCGTCACCTCCCCGCCGGGTCGGATTCCAGGGCGGCAAGGCCGGGGAGGGCCTTGCCCTCCAGGAACTCCAGGCTCGCCCCGCCGCCGGTAGAAACATGACCGAAGGCGGCGTCGTCGAAGCCGAGCGAACGGACGGCCGCGGCCGTGTCCCCGCCGCCGACCATGGTGAAGCCGGGGCTCGCTGCTATCGCCGTGGCGACGGCGAGCGTGCCGCTGGCGAACTGGGGGATCTCGAAGACGCCGAGCGGGCCGTTCCAGAAGATCGTCTGCGCGCCGGCCAGCTTGCCGGCGAACAGCTCCTGGGTCCGCGGCCCGATGTCAAGCGCCTCCTCGCCCGCGGGGATGGAGGTCGCGGCTACGACACGCGCTGGGCTGTCAGCCGACCGCTCCGGAGCGGTAACCAGGTCGATCGGCAAGACCAGCTCGACTCCGCAAGCCGCGGCCTTGGCCAGGTAGCCGCGGGCCGCCTCCGGGTCGCCTTCGACCAGCGACGTGCCGACCTGGTATCCCTGCGCGGCCAGGAAGGTGCTGGCCATCGCGCCGCCGATCAGCACCCGGTCGGCCCGGCCGAGCAGGGCATCGACCACGGGCAGCTTGTCGGCGACCTTGGCGCCGCCGAGCACGACGACGTACGGGCGGCGGATGTCGCTGGTGAGCTGGCCCAGCGCCGCGGTCTCCTCCTGAATCAGGTACCCGGCCGCGTGCGGGAGGCGGAATGCGACGTCGTAGACACTGGCGTGGCGCCGGTGCACGGCGCCGAACCCGTCGCCGACGTACACGTCGGCCAGCCCCGCGAGCTGGTCGGCGAAGCTGCCGCGCTCGGCGTCATCCTTGCTCGTCTCGCCGGGGTTGAAGCGCAAGTTCTCCAGCAGGGCAACCTCACCCGGCCAGATGTCCGCGACGATCGCGCGCGCGGACGGCCCGACGGTGTCAGCGGCGAAAGCCACTGGCCGGTCCAGCAGCTCAGCCAGCCGTGCCGAGACCGGTGCCAGCGTGTAGCGCGGGTCCGGCGCGCCGCCAGGCCGCCCCAGGTGCGAGCAGGCGACGACGGCCGCGCCACGGCTGAGCAGGGCGGTCAGCGTGGGCAGGCAGGCGCGGATCTTGCCGTCGTCGGTGATGTCAGAGCCGTGCAGCGGCACGTTGAGGTCCAGCCGCAGCAGCACTCGCTTGCCGAAGACATCCAGGTCGTCAATGGTTCTCATGCTTTCAGGAATACCGCGACCCGGCCGGCTCAGGCAGGGCCGAAGCGCACCACGATTCGGGACTTCCGATCCTGCCCGATCCCTGGGCGATCCGGGCAAGCTGGTTGAAGCCGGCGGACATTGTGAGGTCGCGATGAGCCCGGGTGAGGTGATGCTCGATGGCCGTGCTCCAGCAGGTACCGTCGGCTGACATGGCCGGCCAGCCGGTGAGTCATGCCAGGAACCGGTACGCGGACCTGCTGCGGGTTGCCGCGATCTTCGCCGTCGTCTACGGGCACTGGGTGCTCACCGACGTCACCTATTCCCGGGGCCGCCTATCTGGTCTCGACGCGCTCGAGTACGTGAGCTGGGGCCGGTGGCTGACCCTGCCGCTCCAGGTGATGCCGGTGTTCTTCCTGGTGGGCGGCTATGCCAATGCGGTCTCGTGGACGGCCCACCGGGCGCGGGGCGAGGCCTGGGTGACCTGGGTTCGCGGCCGTGCGATGAGGCTGCTGTGGCCGACCATCGTCTACGTGGCCGTGGCCAGCATCGCGGCTGGCGTGGCCGTGGCCTACGGAGTGCCATCCGGCGAGCTCGCGCAGGCTGGCTGGCTCATCGCGCTGCATCTGTGGTTCCTGCCCGTCTACCTGCTGCTGATCGCGCTCACCCCGGTCATGCTGGCTGCCCAGCGGCGATGGGGGCTGACCGTGCCGGCCGTGATGGCCGTGGCCGCGGCCGGCGTGGACGCCGCTGTCCTGGGGCCGCACCTGCCGGTCATCGGCTTCGCTAACTACTTCCTGGTGTGGGGGTCGGCGCACCAGTGGGGCTTCGCCTGGCACGACGGCAGCCTCACCAGGGACCGCTGGCGCCCCTGGCTGCTCGCGGGCGCCGGGCTGGCGCTGCTGGCCGGGCTGCTCGCCTGGAGCCCGTTCCCCGTCGACATGATCGGCGCGGGCGAGCGGATCACCAACACCGGGCCGCCCTCCATCGCGCTGCTAGCCTTCGCCGCGACGCAGGCCGGCCTGGTGCTCGCCGCCGCGCCGGCGGTGAACAGGTTCCTCGAGCGCGAGCGCTGGTGGCGGCGCGTCACCTGGCTTAACTCCAAGGTGATGACCATCTATCTGTGGCACATGGCCCCCGTCGCCATCGTGGCCGTCGCGCTGTACCCGACCGGGCTGATGCCGCAGGCGCCGATCGGCAGCGCCCACTGGTGGGTCTTGCGGCTGGCCTGGTTCGCCATCTTGACGGGGGTGCTCGTGCCACTCGTCGCGCTTGTCATGTGGGCAGAGCAACCGCTGCGCCTGCTGCCTTCAGGACTAGGCCGGCTGGGGCCGTGGTCGCCGGCGCTGCTCGTCCTTGGCCTCGTCGCCGTGATGATCGCGCTCACCAAGCTCGCGATCTCCGGCTTCGCCCCTGGCGGCAGCGTGCCCTGGCCGGTGCTGGTCGCCCTGGCTACCGGGACGCTGCTGGCCTTGGTGTCCGGTAACGCCGCACGGGCCGGGCCTGGTGTAACCGGCTCGATCGGCTAGGGAATCGGAGGAGACGTGCACGACTACGTCGTTCCGCCGCTGGTGCGGGTGGCCGCTGCTGAGAGCCTCGCGGCATCGGTGTTCCGGCGCGCGGATGCCCATCCCGGCGCGGTCGCGTTGCGCAGGCGGGCGCCGGGCGGCGGCTGGCGGGGCGTGACGGCCGGTGAGTTCCGCGCCGAGGTGGCCGCCCTGGCTGCGGGGCTGATCGCGGCCGGGATCGCGCCGGGTGACCGGGTTGCCCTGATGTCGCGGACCCGGTACGAGTGGACCCTGGCCGACTACGCGGCCTGGGCCGCAGGCGCCGTCACGGTGCCGGTGTACGAGACGTCCTCGGCCGAGCAGGTCGAGTGGATCCTGCGGGACTCGGCCGCGCGCGCTGTGGTCGCCGAGACAGACGCGCACGAGAAGGTCATCGCTGGCCTGCGGGCCGGCCTGCCCGATCTGGAGCACCTCTGGCGGATCGATGACCTCGACGCGGTGGCGCGCGGCGGCAAGGACGTGCGGGCCGGCGTGCTCGCGCGGCGGCTAGCCGGGACCACAGCCGCTGACCTGGCCACCATCGTGTACACCTCGGGCACGACCGGGCGCCCTAAGGGCTGCGAGCTGACCCACGGCTGCCTGCTCGCCGACGTGCGCAACGCCGTCGCGGCGCTGCCGGAGCTCTTCGAGCAGCCCGGCGCCTCGACGCTGCTGTTCCTGCCGCTGGCGCACGTCTTCGCGCGCATCATCGAAATCGGGATGCTCGAGGCCGGGGCCGTGCTCGGGCACTGGCCGGACCCGGACACGCTGGCCGACGGGCTGGCCGGGTTCCGGCCCACGTTCGTGCTCGCAGTGCCCAGGGTGTTCGAGAAGATCTACTACGGCGCGCAGCGCCAGGCCTCGGCGAGCAGCGCTGGCGGGCGGATCTTCGCCGCGGCGGCACGCACGGCAATCGAGCGGAGCCAGGCGCTGGCGGCCGGTCGCGCGGCCGGACCGCTCCAAGCTGCCCGGCACGCCGCTTTCGACATGCTCGTCTACCGCCGGCTTCGCGCGGCCGTCGGCGGGCGCATCAGCTACGCGATCTCCGGGGGCGGGCCGCTGAACGAGCAACTCGGCCACTTCTTCCGCGGCGCGGGCATCACCGTGCTGGAAGGCTACGGGCTCACCGAGGCGGCCGGCGCCGCCACGGTGAACCGGCCGGGCCGCAACAAGATCGGCACGGTCGGGTTGCCGCTGCCAGGCGTCGCCGTCCGCGTCGCCGCCGGCGGCGAGATCCTGATCAGGGGCGATAGCGTCTTTCGCGGTTACTGGCGCAACGCGGGCGCGACCCGGGAGGTGCTGGACAGCGACGGCTGGCTGCACACCGGTGACCTGGGCGCGCTGGACGACCAGGGCATGCTGCGCGTGACAGGACGGCGCAAGGAACTGATCGTCACCGCCGGCGGGACGAACGTGGCGCCCGCGGTGATCGAGGAGCGGATCCGCGCGCACCCGCTGATCAGCCGCTGCCTGGTGGTCGGGGACGGCCGTCCCTACGTCGGCTGCCTGATCACGCTCGATCCGGAGGAACTCGAGCACTGGAAGCAACAGCACGGGCGGCCAGCCGGTGCCAGCGCACGGGACCTCGCCGACGACGCCGACCTGCACGCGGACATACAGCGGGCCGTGGACGAAGCGAACAAGGCAGTCTCGCGCGCCGAGTCGATCCGCCGGTTCCGCATCCTGCCCGGCGATTTCACCGAAGCCGCAGGCCAGCTGACGCCGTCGGACAAGGTCCGCAGGGGCGTCGTGGCACGGGACTTCGCCGCAGACATCGAGGCACTCTATGCCTGACCCTTGGCGGCACGAGGCGGGGCAGGCAGCAGCGTCACTCAGCGATCACGTAGGTGTAGTAGCGCCGCTTGCCGCCTGAGTCGCGGCGCGGGAAGATGCCCTGCATCTCGGACTCAAAGCCGGGGAACAGGTTGTCGCCCTCCTCGAACAGCCGCAGGTAGGCAACGGCTGCGGAGCCTTCGCTGAACCGCTCGCCGGGCACCATGATGGCGATCCCTGGCGGGTAGACCACGATCAGGCTGGCTGCGATGCGCCCGGCCAGCGCGTCGAGCGGCACCAGGTCGACGTCGCCGCGCAGCAGCGCGGTGTGGCCGCCGATGGGTGACAGCGCGATCCGCGGCTCGTGCTCGGCGTTGTAGACGGCGCGCTGGAGCTCATCGGCGTGCCTGGAGCGCAGCAGCTCGTGCATGTCGTCGCAGAGCTGGCGGAGGCTAAGGCCGGCGTACCGGACTGGATGAGCGGCGGCTAGCTCGGGCAGCACGTCGCTGACCAGGGCGCCGCAGTCGTATGCGTGCTTGAAGTCCAGCAGCTCGGACAGCAGCGTGCCGGACTTGCCGCGCTCGATGGCCGCGGTCACCAGCAGCAAGATCGTGTAGAAGCTGGTCTTCTCGTTCACGATGCCGCGGGCTCGCAGGAACGCGGCCGGCACCGCGGCCGGGATGCCGGTCCGCCCGAACACGCGGCCGCGGTCGATGCCGGGCGTGGCGATCGAGCACTTGGTCGGGTCCAGCATGATGTAGCCGGGAGCGAGGCCGGTCAGGTCGTGCCAGTCGTCACCGTCGTGGAACATCCAGCACTCAGGAACGCTGGCGAGGATGTCGTCTGGGACCTCGCGCCAGCGGGTACCGCTTATCCCGCCGTCCGCCGCCGTTCGCTCAAGCACCTCAGCGACGTGCAGGTCGAGGTACTCGGCCCGGGCGGCTTCTCGTAGCTGCCCGGCCGTCACCGTCACCTGATGCGGGCCGAAGATGCCGAAGAACCAGCTGCCGTCGCGCGCGGCGATCTCGTCGCGGTAGCGCTCTACCTGCTTGCGCAGCGCGATGGATTCGCGCACCGCGTCGTCCATCAGGGCGAAGCCCGGACGGCCGGCCATGATCTGCGCTCCGACGTCGAGCGACGCGATCATGTTGTACTGCGGCGAGGTCGAGGTGTGCATCATGAACACCTCGTTGAAGCGGTCGTGGCTGAGCTGGCGGCGCTGGCCGTTCAGGTGGCTGTCGCGCACGTGGATCTGGGATGCCTGCGACAGGCCGGCCAGGCACTTGTGGGTGGACTGGGTCGTGTAGATGCCCGGCGAATCCGGGCCCAGGTCCGACAGCGCCATCCCGTATCGCCCGGTGAACAGCGGGTGGAACCTGGCGTAGGCCATCCATGCCTCGTCGAACAGGATGTAGTCGCAGAGATGACCGATCCTGGCCAGGACCTGGCGCTCGTCATAGCACACGCCGTCGTAGGTGGTATTGGTGAGGATGGCAAGCCGGAACGGTCGCTCGCGCTGCCAGGCGACCGGGTCGGTCACCAGCGGGCTGCGCTGGATCTGCGCCCGGATGTAGTCCTCGTCAAGGAGCCGGTAGTCGACGGGGCCGATGATGCCGTTGGCGTCCCTGGTCGGGCTGAGGTAAATGGGGATAGCCCCGGCCATCATGAGCGCGCCGTGGTGATTGGACTTGTGGCAATTGCGGTCGAACAAGACCAGGTCACCGGGCGCGAGCAGGGACATCGTGACCATCTTGTTCGAGGTGGAGGTGCCGTTGAGCACGAAGTAGGTCCGCTCGGCGCCGAATACCTTCGCCGCCGCGCGCTCGGCGTCGCGTACCGGGCCCTCGTGCTGCAGGATCGAGCCGAGTTCCGGAACCGCGTTGCACAGGTCGCCGCGCAGGAACGGCTCGCCGACGTAGTCGAAGAAGACCCGGCCAAGCGGCGTCTTCCGGTAGAACATCCCGCCGTTGTGGCCCGGGCAGCACCAGGTCCAGTTGTAGTCGTCGACGTACCTCTTGAGCGCGCCAAAGAAGGGTGACAGCAGCCCCTCGGCGTAAGACCTGACCAGCCGCTCGACCCGGCCGGCCACGAACGCCGGGGTGTCCTCGTGCAGCCAGAAGAAGCCATCGGTGCGCTCGGCCACGCGCAGCGGGATGCTCTCCACGTCGGCGCGCTCCGCTAGCAGGATCACCGGCAGCCGCTCGCTGAGCTTGCGGACCTGGTCGATGGTGGCGTGCTGGGCACGCTCGGTCCGGCACAGATCCCAGTCGAGCAGGACCGTGCCGATGTCGGAGTTCGCCGTCAGCGCGAACGCGACGTCCGCGAGCGTCCGGGCGGTGATCACCGTCAGCCCGCGCGCGGTCAGCTCGCCGGCCAGCGCCCGGGCGGCCGTGTCGATCGCTGAGCCGGTGCCAAGCTCGTGCTCGGCTAGCAGGACAGGAAAGCTGCTGTAGTGCTCCATGTCGGATCGGTTCTCCTCACTGCCTGTCACTGCCTGGCTGCGTCCTCGGCCAGGATCAGTCGCCGGTGAGGTCGCGGCGGGCGAACGCGGCGACGCCCACGGCAGCGGCCGGGCAAGTGGCCTAGCTTTGCTTGATGCGCCGCCCGCTGATCCGGCTCGGCGCAATGCGGACGTACACGTCGCGGGCGCCGGCCGCCCACGGCTCAAGGTGCATCCGGCCTTCGAACTGCTTCACCACGCGCTCCTCGGTGACCTTGTGCGCATGGCCGTGCACCAGGACGCTCCAGCCTTCACGCAGGGCCTCGTCAAGGCTGTCTACCTCGAAGCTGACCCGGCCTTCGGCGTATGCGGCCAGCAGCGTGTCCGGTGCTGTGCGGAAGATGATGGTTTTACCCGCTACAGCGTAATTGACCGGCAGTATCATGATCTCGGCCGCGCATGCGAAACCGACGCGGCCGATGCCGCGCTGCTCGAGAAGCTCAAAGCACTCAGCCGGGCTGAGCGTACGCAGGGCATGGCCGCAAGCCGCGGGCCCGGGGCCTGGGGTTCCCCCCTCAGGCCCGGCGGGCAGGACGTTCTGGCCGGTCACCGGTCCCTTCCCGGTTGTCATATCTGCTCACCTCCGCTGTCAGCCCCGCTGTCGGTTTACTTCAGCTTGTCCTGCGGCGCCAGCTAGCGCTTGAGCCTGACGTCCCGCGCGAGCGGGCCATTCGGCCCGGCCCGCGGATCACCAGACCGCGCGAGCTCAGGTCCTCAGGCCCGTTCTGCCGGGTGGGGACCTTGGCCTCTATCGCATGGGTCCGGGTCGCCGCTAGACAAGGCACATCGAGTCCGCGAGGAGTCTCGTCCGCCGGCTGACCATCCAGCGGACTTTCCAGGCGCAGGGATGGTGAGTAGATTGACCGGCCCAGAGATTCTCGGCCAGCCGTTGCTGAATAAGGATGCGGCATTTACCGAGCGGGAACGCGACGAGCTTGGCTTGCGCGGGCTGCTGCCCTGGCGGGTGGCGACGATCGAGGAGCAGGTCGCTCTCGAGCTCGAGCACCTGCGCCGCAAGGCCGATGACATCGAGAAGTACATCGGGCTGACCGCGCTTGAAGACCGCAACGAAACGTTGTTCTACCGCTTGCTCCTCGATCATCTCGAAGAGCTCGCCCCGATCGTTTACACGCCGACGGTTGGCGAGGCGTGCCGCAGGTTCAGTCACGTCCTGCGCCGGTCACGCGGGGTGTGGATCACCCCTGATGACGTCGGCCGCATCCCCGAGCTGCTGCGTAACTCCAGGAAACCGGGCGTCCGGCTGATAGTGGCCACCGACAACGAGCGCATACTTGGCCTCGGCGATCAGGGCGCCGGTGGCATGGGGATCCCGGTAGGAAAGCTGGCGCTGTATACCGCCGGGGCGGGGATCGCGCCGCACCTGACGCTACCCGTCTCACTTGACTGCGGGACCGACAATGATGACCTGCTGACCGACCCGCTGTATCTGGGCTACCCCAAGCCCCGGCTACGCGGCGCCGAGTACGACGCGTTCATCGACGCTTTCGTGCACGCCATCCGCGAGGTGTACCCGCACGCGGTGCTGCAGTGGGAGGACTTCAAGCAGCACAATGCGATCAGGCTGCTTGACCGTTATCGCACCGCCTTGCCCAGCTTCAATGATGACATTCAGGGCACGGCTGCCGTGGTCGTGGCCGGCATCCTGGCCGCGCTGCGGCGGGGCGGCGAGATGGTCGCCGGGCAGCGGCTGGTCTTTCTCGGCGCGGGAGCGGCCGGGCTCGGGATCGCCCGGCTGCTGAGCCAGGTCATGCGGCGATCGGGCATCGCCGAGGACGACATCCGTGCGGCCATCGCGATGGTCGACTCGCGTGGCCTGATCTTCGACGGCCGGGAGGACGTCGATGAGGACAAGCGTCCCTTCGCGCTGCCGCGGGCTGCCCTGGCCCGGTACGGGTTCCCGCCGGCGAGCAGGCATGACTTCCATGCCGTGATCCGCCAGGTGGCTCCCACGATCTTGATCGGTACGAGCAGCACGCCGGGTGCGTTCGACGAGGACGCCATCACGCAGATGGCGGCGCAAGCTCGCTCGCCGATCATCTTCCCGCTGTCGAACCCGACATCGAAGGCGGAGGCAACCCCGGCCGACGTGCTGCGCTGGACCGGCGGCCGGGCATTGGTCGCGACCGGCAGCCCGTTCGGGCCGGTGGACGTGGCCGGCACGGCCCGGCAGATCGGCCAGGCGAACAACGTCTTCATCTTCCCCGGCGTCGGCCTCGGCGCGGTCGTCGCGAGAGCGCGGGAAATCACTGACAGCATGTTCCTGGCCGCCGCCGACACGCTGGCCGGCCTGGTGCCGCCGGACCGGCTCGCGGCCGGCGCCCTGTACCCCCCGGTGGCCGACCTGCGCCGCGTGTCCCGGGCGATCGCCATCGCCGTGGCCGAGCAGGCCCGCGAATGCGGCGTGGCCCACCCCGAGGCCCCCAAGGACGTCGCCGCCGCCGTGGCGGCGGCCATGTGGACGCCCAGCTACCCGGCCCGCCTGGACCACGTACCTGATATGGCTGTCTAGCAAGCCTTGGCACCAGCGTGGGCCCCACGTTGGGTTCCGGGACGGCGCCCCGGGCTGCCGGTCTCCAGTGTCCGAATCGGGCCAAACGACACTGCGAGCACGGGCCCATGGGCCTGCCCGGAACGGAGTGACTGCCCTGTCTCAAGGTGGTCTCGGGCCAAGACACTGGGAGCATGCTCCTTGCGGGCGTGGCGCGATGACCTCAGGCAGGATGCGTTGACTCAGCTCAGGGACTTCCTCAACCGGTTCAAGCCGGCCACCGCCCCGGGCTCGGCGGCCCTGGCAGCCGTGCCAGGCGACCGCGCCGCCTGGCTAGCCGCCGAGATAGATCCCGTCCTTGGCATGCTGGCGGACACGCACGAGCGTTGCGCCGCCATCGCGGCCGAAGGCGAGCAGGAAGCGGCCAGGATCGCGCGCGGCGCCGCCGAGAGTGCCGCCCTGATAGCCGCCGAGGGCGTGTCGCGCGCCGCGTCGGCGCGGGATGCGGCGGCCCGGGAGGCCGTCGCGGCCGGGCGGGCACGGGCGGACGCGATCCTCAGCGCGGCGACCGAAGCCGCTCGCTCTCGCGGCATGCCGGACGAGGCGGACGTGATCACCTTGATCCGGCTCGCTGTGAGGCTGGTGCAGGCCGCGGACGGGGTTGCGGGCCATGCGTGAACGTGTCGTGCGCGTTATGCCGCTGCCGTGGCCTGCGCTGGCTGTCGCCTGGCCCCGCCGATGACCGCGGGCTGGGTGGCTGGCAGCGTGCGCGCCAGGATGCTGGCCAGCCGGCGGATCGGCGCTGACGAAGCCAGGCGAGT
>JASIBM010000398.1 GCA_030045175.1 Streptosporangiaceae bacterium
AGGCGAGCGGGCGCTGGCGGCGATGCCCGAGAGCGACCCGGACTGGGCCGTCTGCGCATCGAGCCTGGGTGTCGCGCTGCTCGCGCGGACGAGGCGCACCGGTGACCTGGCTGACCTGGAGGCCGCCACGGCAACGCTCAGGCACGCGGCGCAGGCGCTCGCGGACGGTCATCAGCACAAGGCGCTGGCCTTGTCCAACCTCGGCCTGGCGCTACAGCTCCGCGCCACCCGGCTCGGCCTGGCAGAGGACTTGACGCAGGCCGTGGCGTCCAGCCGCCAGGCGGTCGCGCAGGTCGCCGAGGGCGCGCCGAGCCGCGGCATGTTCCTGCTCAACCTCGCAGGCGAACTGCTCGACCTGCATGAGCGGACCGGGGAGCGGTCACACGCGGAGGAAGCGGTGGCGACCGCCAGGCGAGCGCTCGCCGCGGCTGGTGCCGGATACCCAGGTCGTGCCAGGTACCTCGCCCTCCTTGGCATCGCCCTGGCGGCGCGCTGCGAGGCCCGGCAGGAGTTCGCGGACCTGAACGAGGCCGTCACGCTGTGCAGGCACGCGGTCGATGCGACCCTGGACGGCGATCCGGACCAGGCCATGAGCTTGTGCTGGCTCGCCACCGTGCTGCGAGTCAGATACCAGCAGGCCGGTGATCAGGCCGATCTCAGCGAGGTGATCACCGTGTACCGCCGGGCCGTGGCTGGGCAGCGCGATGGTCTCCGCGACGAGGGGCTCAGCTGGTACGGACTCGGTAGCGCGCTGCTTGCTCAGTTCGATCGGTCTGGCGATCTGGCGGACATAGCCGCTGCGGTCGAAGCCATCAGAAAGGCTGCCGACGCGGCAAGCGCTGAGCACGGGTACCAGGTGATGTACCTGTCTGAGCTTGGCGCTGCCCTGCGCAAGCGGTTCGAGGCCACCGGCGATCAGGCTGATCTCGACGAGGCCATCAAGTACTCCAAGCGGGCGGTCGAGCTGGCCCCGGTCGGACATTCCAGCCGATCGAGGCTCAGCTTCAACCTGGGCAGCGCCCTGATGCGTTCGCCGGTGCAGGCCAGCGCGGACGATGGCAGCGATGACGACGGCAGCGATGCGGATGCCCGATGAGGCGCCGGGGCAACGCCGCCGGGTTGGATCGAGCCGACTTGCTCGGCATGGTCGCCGGGTACGTCGATCAGTTCGGGGAGCCCGATACAACCAGCATTCTCATGCCGAGCGCGGCTACGTATGCCGGCCAGCTCACCGAATTGCTGCTCGCTGACGAGGTCGAGGACCTCGACGCCTGGTGGATGCTTGGCATGTTCCACTGGTGCAGGTTCGTCGGGTTCCAGCAGCGGGATTTGCTTGCCAGGGAGCAGGCCAGGGCTGGGCAGGCCACCGTCGACGGGGACGGTGAGGCCGGGCGGGCGCTGGACGAAACGGTCGATGCCTTCGCGCATTGCTTCATCGCCGGACGTGCCGACGTGCCTGAGCCGCTGCTGACCGTGGTCGCGGAAGGGTGCGTCGGTCAGGTACTTGACCTGCACGATCAAGCTGAGCTCTGCGGCGATGTGGAACTGATCACCCGGGTGCTGCGGCTATGGCAGCGGATGTTCGCGGCCTATCCCCCCGGTGATCCGACCCGTTACACCTTCGCGTTCGCCGCCGGCACCTGCCTGGCCGCGCGGTTCGGGCGCACGGGTGACCGCGGCGACCTCGATGATGGCATCGCGGCCATGCGGACCGCCATGCGTTCCTTGCCGCCGGATCACGACGGTCTTCCCGCGATGTTGCTCACGCTCGGCAGCGCGCTGGAGTTCAGGTTCGAACAGGCCAGCGATGTCGCGGATCTCGACGAGGCGCTCGCCTTCGCTGAGCAGTCGGTCGCGCTGAGCCCGGCCGCCGATCCCGACCTCGACGTGTGCCGGACGATGCTGAGCTGGTACCGGGTGATGCGAGCGCAGATGGCTGGCGAGCCGCCCGATCCGATCGTGATCGCCGCGATGTCGGCAGCTGTGCAGGCGATTCCGGTCGGTCACGCGCAACGGCCGTGGTGCGAGGTCCAGCTCAGCACCGTGCTTGTCGACAGGTTCGAGCGGGCCGGTGACCTAAATGATCTTGCGCAAGCGATCATCTTGGCACGCGCGGCGACCGGCGCGCTGAGCGACGAGCACCCGCATCGGCTGCTCAGCCTGGCAAATCTCAGCGCGATGCTGCTGCGTCGCCACGAACGCGTCGGCGCGCTGGCTGACCTGGAGGAATCCATCGCCGTTGCCGGGCATGCCGTGCGGCTGGCCGGCCCGGGCCATCCGACTCGACCGGCCTGCCTCGGGGAGCTTGGACTCGCGTTGCTCGCACGGTTCCGCCTGGGCGGCGACGAGGCCGATCTCGATGGTGCCGTTCAGGCGATCCAGCAGGCGATCGAGGTGGCCCCGGCCGGGCACGCGCGGCACCCAAGGCTCGTCAGCGGTCTGTGCGTGACCCTGCTGACCAGGTACCAGCTCGCCGGTCGCATGGCCGATCTGGAGATGGCGATCGAAGCCGGACGAGCGGCGGCCAGCGCGGCCCAGCCGGGTCAGCCTGACCTGTCCGCACAACTGGCTATCTTCGGGTTCGCGCTGCTGACCAGATTCGAGCGGACCGGCGATGGCCGGGACCTGGACGATGCCATCGCGGCGAGCCGGCGGGCGAACGACGTCGTCCCCGACGGCCATTTCACCAAGAGCGCGCTTCAGTCCAATCTGGCCGGGATCCTGCGCGGGAGGAGCGACCTGGCGGGCCACGCCGCGGATCTGAACGAGGCTATTCTCCTGGCCGGGCAGGCGGTGGACGGGCTGCTGGCGGACAGCCCGCACCGAGGACAATGCCTGCTGGTACTCGGTAGCTGTCTAGTGACGCGCTTCGACCGCAGCGGCGCCGAGGCGGACCTGGCGCAAGCGATCGACGTGCTGCGGCAGGCCGTGGCCGCGACCGGCGCCCAGCACCAGGGCAGGGCTCAAGCCCAGGCGCAGCTGGGCGCCGCGCTCACACGTCGGCTGGAGCGGACCGGCCTCGCGGCTGACGCGGAGGCAGCCATCGATGCCTATGAACAGGCGGCACGCGCCGCGTCGGCGCCGGTCTCCGCCCGGATCAGGGCCGCCGAGGTCGGCGCCGAGGTGGGCGCGTCGCGCGACCCGGCCAGGGCCGCCAGGCTGCTTGATCTTGCCGTGCGCTTGCTGCCACAGGTGGCGCCGCGCGTGCTCGGCCGATCCGACCAGCAGCACGCGCTGAGCCAGTTCGCTGGCCTGGCGAGTGACGCAGCCGCGCTCACATTGGCGGCGGGCGGGCCGAGCGCGGCCGGGCGGGCGGTGGGGCTACTCGAGCTTGGCCGCGCCGTGTTGCACGGGCAGGCGCTCGACACTCGCATCGACCTGATTGAGTTGCTGGCCAGCCACCCGGAGCTCGGCGCGCAGTTCTTGCGGCTACGCGCCGAGCTTGATGCTCCCGATGATGTGGGCGGTCCGGCCATTGGCTTGCCTGTCAGTCCAGTCGGCGCCGGCTCCGGTCAGGGTCGGCTCGGGCGCGAGCGCGGAGCGGTCGCGGCGGAGTTCGCTGCGCTGCTTGACCAGATCCGGCGGCAGGATGGATTCGATTCGTTTCTGCTGCCGCCGCAGCCCGATCAGCTCGTCCGGCAGGCCAAGCAGGGCCCGATCGTGGTCTTCAATGTCAGCAGCTATCGCAGCGACGCGCTGCTGATTACCCCTGCTGGAATCACCAGCGTCGAGCTTGCCATGTGCGGTTTCGACGAGCTGACGAGCAAGCTGAACGTTTTCGAAGAGACGCTTCGCGCCCTGATCAGCTCTCCCATGAGCCTGCAGCAGCGCAGCAGCGCGCAACGGACGCTGAACGACATCCTGGAATGGCTATGGGACGTCGCCGCCGAGCCGGTGCTCACCCAGCTCGGTTACTGCCAGCCGCCAGGCGACGAACGATCGTGGCCCAGGGTCTGGTGGGTGCCGGCCGGCATGCTGAGCATGCTGCCGCTGCACGCGGCCGGCTACCACCATCGCCCCGACGATGACCGGGCTGTCATGGCCCGGGTGATCTCGTCTTACACGCCCACGGTACGGGCGCTCGCGCACGCCAGGGAGCGCGCCGCCACCACGTCGCCGAGGCGGTCGCTCATCGTGGCCATGCCGACCACCCCGGGCCGCGCCCCGCTCGGCAACGCCAGCGCCGAGGCTGAGGTGCTCAGGACCCGGCTGCCAGCGCCAACCGTGCTGATCGAGAGTCCAGGACCGGTAAGCGAAGCCACCCCCACCAAGGCCGCCGTGCTTGCCCGCCTCGCTGAAGCCGGCATCGCCCACTTCGCCTGTCACGCGGCCAGTCACCCCGGCGACCCGTCGCGCAGCCAGCTCTACCTGCACGACCATGACGCGGATCCGTTCACGGTCGCCAGCCTGCTGCCGGTCCGGCTGAACGGCCCGCAGCTTGCTTACTTGTCGGCCTGCCAGACCGCACGCAATGCGGCAGAAGGGCTGCTCGACGAGGCCATCCACCTGACCTCGGCGTTCCAGCTTGCTGGTTACCCGCATGTCGTCGGCACGCTGTGGGAGATCGATGACCGCGTGGCGGTCAGCGTCGCGGATACGTTCTATTCCCATCTGCAGGTTGGCGCGCAGGCATTCGACGTCACCGCCGCCGCCCGCGCGCTGCACGAGACCATTCTTGCGGTTAAGGCCAGCTTCGCGGACTTGCCATCCCTATGGGCCGCGTACATGCACGCGGGCGCATGATGAGGGTGTGGTCAGTCAATCGGCATGGCCGCCAGGCAGCCTGCTCGCGCGGATGTCGGAGGCGGAAGAGCACGAGCTGCTGCGCAGCGGCACGCGGGTCACTTTCAGGCGCGGGGAGAGCATGATGCACCAGGGCGAGCAGGGAGCGGCGCTATTCGTCTTGCTGTCCGGATGCGCGAAAGTGACGTGGACGACGCTAGCTGGAGCCGACACGATCCTGGCCTTACGAGGTCGCGGGGACTTGGTTGGCGAGTTCGCCGTCATAGACGAAATGCCGCGCACTGCGAGCGCGATGGCGCTGAACCCGATCAGCGCCGTTCGCGTTAGCCGCACGGCATTCCTCGCTTACTGCGCCGCGCACCCCGCGGCGACCCGAATGATCATGCAGAGCCTCACCCGCAAGATCCGGCAGACTACCAGCTTTCCACCGGCTGGGCGCAGCATGGACTCACGGATGCGGATCGCCCGGGTGCTCTATGACGTCGCGGCTGAGTACGGGACCCGGAGGGCCAACGGCTCGGTCGTCGTGCCGCCGCTCACCCAGGAAGATCTTGCGGCGCTTGCCGTCGTAGGAACCTCGACCGTCGAGCGAACACTGAGGGAGCTTCGCGATGACGGTGTTGTCCTTACCCGGTATCGTCAGATAATCGTGCTGAAGATGGACGTCCTAGGAGAATGGCCGGCAGGTTTCAGCTGCCTGTAACACGGTGCTTTGCGAGTTATTGCGAGGACGGCAAGCGTTGGGTGAGAGCAATCAGCAGAATATCCACATCCCGGCCGGTTCTGGGCATCCGCTGGCCGAAGCCGGGCTAGTTCTGACGAGTGGCTCGCGGCATGGCGCGACGGCGGGCTCGGTGCGCGTGACGATCGGGCAGGTTCGCTTCAATGGCTGGGAGATCCACTCGGTTGAGCCAGTGACTGCCGAACTGGCGGGACGGCGCGCGATTCTCGCCAAGGTTCATTTCGATATCGGCATCACGTCAGACGCGCCTGCCCTTCCGTACGTCGAGGTCGGTTTCGAGTTCAGCGACGACGTTCAGGTCGCTGACGGCCTGCCTGGCCAGGTCGTCAAGCCGCAGCCCGCCCGGAACTACACAGTGACCCCGTACCTCGCATTCGCTCCCGCTGAGTCAGGTAGCGCCGTGTCGGTGCCGGCCCTTCGGCCGGCTATCGACATCTTCGGGATCGGCGGAGCGACCATGAGATGGCGCTTTAGCGCGACACCCGATTGCGAGCTGCGATCTGGCTCACGGACAGGCTGGTTGCTCCTGCTCGCGCCGAGTGACCGCGCAGATCTTAAAGTTCGCGCCCTGACCGCATTTGACCTTGGGCTCGCCGAAGCCCTTGGCCTTCAGCCAGCTCCCGGTGAGGACACTTTCACCGTTCGCCTGCCGGACGACGGGCGGTCGCTTGCTCCCGGCGTCGGCGTCAGGGCTTCTTCACGGGTATCCGGGGTAGTGATCGCGCTTGGTTTCGTCGTCGATATCGCGGGCTTCAGCCAGCGAACCGAACCCGGGCAGAAGGCCCTGCAGGACCGGCTCGTAGCGGTGGTGCTCGGTGCCGTCGAGGATGCCGGGGTAGCGCGAGAGGCAGCCCGGTTGCAGACGACTGGCGACGGCGTAAATGTGTTCCTGCCACCGGACGTCGATCTGAGCACAGTTCTCGGTCGCCTGATGCTAGCGATGGCGAACCGTCTCGGCCTGGACAACCAGCGGCATGCCGACCGCATGCGGTTGCGGATGGCGACCGACATCGGCCCGGTCGGCAACTCCCTGCTCGGGTTCTCCGGGGACACAGTCATCTCCTTCGGTCGGCTAGTCGACAGCGATCCGATCCGCGAGGCGATGAAATCCAATCCGGACGCCGATGTCGCAGTCCTCGTCTCCGGCACGCTCAACACCATGATCTTGCGTCACGGCTACCCGGAACTGGCTGGCCTGGCCTTCCGTGAGGTCCTGGCCGTCGTGAAGGGTTATCAGGCGCAGGCATGGCTATGGGTCGGACCACGTTCTCCAGCCCGCGATGACCAATGAGGTGCAGCCCGGTGACCTCGCCGAGCAGGCCATCGCAATGCTGACCACATACCAGCGCAATGGTGACGTCACCTTGCTCGGTAAGGCCGTCGAGATGTTCCGCGCGGCGCTGGCCGCCACGGCAGAGGATCGCCGCGACCGGCATATCTACCTGTCCAATCTCGGCGGTGCGTTGCAGGCACTGGCAGAGGCGACCGGCGACGCCGCACCGCTAGCCGAGGCAGTCTTCCTGGTGCAGGCTGCGACGGAAGGGATCGCGGCGGATCACCCTGACCGTGCTGGTTACCTGGCTAACCTTTGTGCGACGTTGCGCTCATTGGCCGATATGACGGGAGATCCGGTCATCGCGGCGGAGGCGGTGCGGACTGGCCGGGCCGCCGTGTCGCAATCCCAGGCCGGTGATCCGGCTCATGCGCGGGCCCTGGCCAATCTCGCGGGCAGCCTCCTGGCGCTTTTCGACCAGACCCGCGACATAGCCACGATCACCGAGGCTGCGCGGTACGCCCGTGCTGCGGTCGCCGCCACTCCCGCTGGTCATCCCGAGCGGGTCACGCGGCTGTCTGACCTCGGGGTAATACTGAGAGCGCGTTACGAACGGACCGGTGATACGGCGGCACTTGCCGAAGCGGCTGAGACCGGCCGGGCGGCGATCGCGGCGAGCTCGGCCCGCGGCCTGGCCCACGCCCGGCGGCTGGGGAATCTCGCGATGACCATCGCCGCATTGGCACGCAGGACCGGTGATCAGGCGTTGCTGCGTGAGGCAGCCGAGACCGGCCGGGCGGCGGTCCGGGCTTATCCGCCAGGGCAGGCCGAGCGCGCGGCCGCGCAGTCTAATTTGTCCACTATTCTCCGGGCGCTGGCTCACCTGAGCGACGAGACCGCGATCGGAGCCGAGGCCATCGAGATGGCGCGGCAAGCGGTCGCCGCAACGCCTCCCGATGACCCCGACCTGGCCGGAAGGCTGTCCAACCTGGGCGCTAGCTTGCTCAGCCGCTGGGAACGGACCGGGCAGGCAGCGGCCCTGCGCGAGGCCGTGCAGGTCGGCCGCCTGGCCATCGAGATCGCCCCGGCCGGGCACCCTGCGCGCTTCATCTTCTTGTCCAACCTCGGTGACGCGCTTCGCCAGCTGGCAGAGCGGACCGGCGATACCAGCGCGCTGAGGGAAGCCGTATCGGTTGGCCGGGACGCCGTCGCGAGCGTCGAAGCCGATGACCCGAGGCACGCCAGCGCCCTGGCGAACCTGGCTAACGCGCTGGTGAGATTGTTCGAGCAGACCACTGAGACGGCGGACGGGCAAGAGGCCGTGCGGGTCGGGCGACTCGCGGTCGCAGTCACCTTCGACGACGATGCCGAGCGCCCGGCTAGGCTCTCCAGCCTGGGGATCGCGCTCTATTCGCTGTACCAGCGCACCGGTGAGATCGCGGCGCTTGAGGAGGCCATCTCGGTCGGATACGCTGCCGTCGCCGCCACCCCAGCCGGTCATCCGAACCTGGCCATGCACCTTGGGAACCTAGGGAACTCCCTGCGCCAGCTGGCCGCGGCTACCGGGCAGCTGGCCGCTAGCGAGAAATCGGCCGACATCGCCCGCCAGGCCGTCGCGGCCGTCCCTGAAGGCCACCCGCAGCGCCCGGCGCATCTGGTTAACCTAGCGAACGCGCTGGGAGGCCTGTTCGACCGGACCGGCGACGCGGACCCGATCATCGAGGCAGTTCAGGCTGCCCGCGAGGCCGTCGCCCTGAGCTCTGACTGGCCGGATAGGTTCCCTGCCTTGTCCGCGCTGAGCGGCGCGTTGCAGCGGATGTCCGGTTTGAGCTCAGGGGCGGCCGAGCTGGAACAGGCCCTGCAAGCCGCGAGGGAGGCCGTCGGCTTGCTTCCGGCTGGCCACGCCGACATGCCGGGCAGGCTCTCCAATCTTGGGGGCGTCCTCTTGATGCTCTACCAGCGGACCGGCGCGACCAGCGACCTTGACGAAGCCGTCGATGCCGGAAGGAAAGCGGTCAGCGCCTTGCCCGCTGACTACCCCGGCCGGGCCGCTTACTTGCTGAACTTGGCTGGCAGCCTTCAGGCACAGTACCTGGCAAGCCGCGAGCCCGGGGCGCTGGCGGCAGCCGAGCAAGCCCTCACCGACGCAGGCCAGCAGGCGACCGGGCCCGTCCGGGTGCGGATAGCGGCTTACCGGGAGCTGACCGGCCTTCCTGATCGCCACGGCCGGCCGCCTGACCGGCTGCTGGCCGATGCGGAGGCGGCCATCAGGCTGCTCCCTCAGGCTGCGCCGAGGACACTGGCGCGCACCGACCGGGAACGCGCGCTGGGCCAGGTTCAGGGGCTTGGCGGGCGGGCGGCTGCCGCTGCCCTGACGGCAGGCCAGCCGGCCCGGGCGGTAGAACTGCTCGAACAGGCCCGCGGCGTCATGATTGCGGACAGCCTGGATGCTCGCGGCAGCGACCGGGTGCGCCTTCGAGAGCAGGCTGCCGATCTCGCGGTTGAGTTCGACCGGCTTCTCGATCATCTTGACTTCCTCGACCGGCCACTGCCTGCGCCTGAGCTACCGCCGGGCGATGGTGCCAGGCCGCCCGCCCAACTATGGCGGGACGGCCAGGAACTTGCCGACGCACGCCGCCGGGCGCAGGAGGAATGGCAGGCGCTGATCGAGCGGATCCGCGTCATTGACGGGCTCTCCGATTTCCTGCGGGCGCCGGATATCGCCAGGCTTGCCGTTCAGGCGCAAGAGGGGCCAGTCGTCTTCCTGAATGCCGCGCCCACGCGATGTGATGCCGTGATCGTGACCTCGGACGCTAACGAGCCTGTGATCGTCGTCGAGCTGGGTGCCCTGACTGAGGACGACGCATATCACCAGGTCAACCGCCTGTTGCGGGCGCGAAGGACACTGGCCGACCCCGCTGCCGCGGACACCGAGCTCGCGGCAGCGCAGTCGGAGTTCCTCGGTGTGCTTGCGTGGGCCTGGGACGCCGTTGCCGGGCCGGTGCTCGACGCACTCGGCTACTGCCGCCAGCCCGAGACGACTTGGCCTCGGCTGTGGTGGTGCCCGGTCGGCGTGCTTGGCTTCCTGCCCTGGCACGCGGCCGGCCACCACGAGGAGATCGGCACCACGATGTCCGCCGCCAGCGAGAATCCGCGGACGGTACTCGACCGCGTGGTTTCCTCTTATGCGATTACCATCCGCGCGCTCGCGCACGCCCGGGCACGGCGAGCCGCGTCGGGTGATTGCGCGACCATCGTGATAGCCGTGCCCGACGCACCAGGAGCTAGGCTGCTGGATGGGGCGAGGAAGGAAGCCCGGCTGCTAGCCGAGCTGGTCCCGCAGGCCGACGAACTGCCTCATCCGACTCGGCTGAGCGTGCTGGCAGCGCTGCCCCGGTATGCGGTCGCGCATTTCGCCTGCCACGGCGTGGCGAACTGGGCCGAGCCTTCAGCCAGCCGCCTGCTCCTTTACGACTGCGACACGTCCCCGATGACTGTGGCTGATGTCTCGGCGCTCCGGCTCACCGGCGGCCTCGCGTACCTGTCAGCCTGCGACACCGGTCTGACCAATCCGAGCCTGATCGACGAGGCAGTGCACATCACCGGAGCCTTCCACCTGGCTGGCTACCAGCACGTCATCGGCGCGCTCTGGCCGGTCAGCGATGAAATCGCTAGCATGATCGCAATTGACGTCTACCGGCACCTCACCACCGACGGCACTAGACCGCCCGACGTCGGTGCGACGGCTGAGGCTCTGCACCACGCTACCCGCCGCCTGCGCGCCCATGTTCGGGGACTTCCGGTCATCTGGGCACCTCTGACCCACACCGGCATTTAAACCCAATGCCGTTGACTTTAGGTCTCCGGCGGGGGGCGTGCGGCGAGGATAACCCGGACTGCCTCGTTCGGCTGCTTGGTCGGTTGCGCTGGCCGGGGACGGTCGGGGTTCCAGGACAGGTAGCGGGACATCTTTCGCTTGACCTGGCGGATCACGGCGCGGAGCCGGCGAGGCGGGTTGATCTCCTCTTGCAATTCCCGGGCGAGGTTGGCCAGCTCGGCGGCCAGTCCCTGCGGGGGGAAAAATCCCGGTCGTTGCGGTGACTGACCGGCGGACGGCGCGCAGCGCCGCGGTGAACGACAGCCGGTCGGGGTCGATCGGCTCGGCCTGGCAGGTCGCTGCCTGGTGCATCAGGGTGCGGACAGCGGTGTGCGCGGCCAGGTGGGCGTAGATCTCCTGGCGGACCAGGCCGGGGCTCTTGCTGGTCATGATGTTCCGGGAGCCGAGCTGGTACGTCTTCCACTCGGCCAGGGTGTTTTCCGCCTCCCACCGCTCGGCGTACAGGGCTCCGAGCTCGGCGGCCGGGGCCGCGTCCGGGCCGAGGATCGTGGTCGCCAGGCGGTACCGCTCGCCGTGGTTGCGGCCGGGGTCGTCCAGGACGTATTCGACCACGCGTACCCGCAGGTCCTCGGCCGGGTGCCGGGTCCGTCCCCGGCCACCGTGCACGGTGGAGATCCACGAGCCGTCCGGCAGCGCCTGCTCGGCCGGCAGCTTCCACAGCTTCGGCACCCGCCAGGCCAGCTCGGCGCCGGTGGCGGCCAGCTGCTTCCACAGGTGCACCCCGGGCAGGCCCCGGTCGGCTAGCACCAGCATGCCCGGCCGCAGCGAGCGGGCCAGCCGGGCGGCCAGATCCCGCTCGTGGACGCGGTAGGCGCCCGCCTCCGCGTCGACCACGACATGGGTGCCGGACTCGATCAGCGTCTCCACCCGGGCCAGCGGGTAGCCGGCCGGGCCGTGTCCTTTCCTTCGCCGCGGTCGGCCCAGCCCGGCGGCGTTGGCCGACGTGTCGGCTGCCTCCACCGTGGTCCCGTCGATGACCATCAGCCGCCACCCGCGCCAGAACGCCCCCGGCGTCGCCGCGGTAGCCACTCCCGGGCCTGCCCGCGCCAGCAGCCGCTGGAACGGCTGGTCCCCCAGCCGCTGCCGCGCCCGGAAGACCGCGGCCTTATCCGGGACATGCCAGCTACCCCAGCCACATGCGTCATGACGAGCCGGCTCGGCCAGCGTGCGCAGCACCTCCCGGTAGGGAGCGGGAGAAAACAGCGCCTTGCCGAGCATGAAGTAGACCATCAGCCGGGCAGGCAGCAGCCGCACCCGCGCCTCCCGGGCGCTGGTCGCGGCCAGGATCTCATCGACCAGGCCCGGCGGGTACACCTCGGCCAGATCACCCAGCGTGACCCGGTCCACCAGCCGCGATTCCATCGGGCACCCCCCTGCCACCCGAGACACCCCGTGTACCTACCCCCACCGGAGACCTAAAGTCAACGGCATTGCATTTAAACCGAGGGCTGTGATGCGCGATGGACCGGCTATGCCTGTGGCCTGGTTCCGTTGATCGTCACGCGCTCGCCATAACGGGAGTGCGGGAAGTAGTCCCAGACCGCGTGGTGCTGCGTGCAGCGGTTGTCCCAGAACACCAGCGTCCCCGGCGTCCACCGCACCCGGCAGCTCAGTATCGGCGACTTGACCAGGCTGAACAGCAGGTCCAGGATGGCCCGGCTCTCCTCGCGGGAGAGCTGGACGATGTGCGAGGTGAAGCCGGCGTTCACGAAGAGCAGCTTGCGGCCGGTCTCCGGGTGGCGGACGATTACCGGGTGCTCGCTCTTGGGCACGACGTATTCCGGCGGCGGCGCGTAGCCCTGCCACGGGATCAGGCCGTCGTGGATGGCGGTCAGGCCGGACAGGAACTCCTTCATCGGCGGCGACAGCACCTCGTAGGCCATGTGCATGCTGGCAAAGAGCGTGTCGCCGCCGCTGCCTATCTCCGGGGTGCGGGTGACGTACAGCATGGACCCGAGCGAGGGCTCGGCGTCGGCTGTGCCGTCGCAGTGCCAGTCCTCGCCGGAGACGAACTGCGAGTCCTTGTCCGCGCTGACCGGCAGTACGGCTGGGTCGCCCCCGTCGAGCTCGGCGAGCTGGCGGTGCCGCAGCTCGCCGAAGTAGCTGGCGAAGTGCTTGTGCTCGTCGGCGGTTAGCTTCTGGTCACGGAATACGAGCACGTGGTGGGCCAGGAAGGCGCTCTTGATGTCGCTGAGCTGCTGATCAGACAGATCTTGGGACAGGTCGAGGCCGGCGACCTCGGCGCCGATCACCGGGGTCAGCGGCGCTACCGCGATGGTCTGGTAGGTCTGCGGCGACCGGGTGGTGACGAGCCGGTCCGCGTCGAGTACGAACTTCTCCACGAGTTTCCTCCTAGCTGGCGTGGGTGTCCGGTGGCCTGGCCGTGCTGCGCTCATAGCCCTCGGTCGAGCAGGTCGGCCAGGACCAGCCGGCCGAAGGCGAGGTTGCCGTGGATCGGGTCGTCGGCCTCGCACAACTCTGGCCGCTGGCGGCCGTTGGCATCGGTGACCCGGTCACGCAGGTCGACGACCTCGACGCCTAGCTCATCGAGCGCGCGGCGCATGGTCTCCTGTGCCGCCATGAAGACCTCGGGGTCGGACATGCTAGGCACCCGCTGTGGCGGCAGTGGCGCGATCACGCGGAGTCCTAGGCCGCGGGCGTGCCGGTAGAAGGACAGCGCGTCACGGGTCATGGCCATGATGATGTGGTCGAAAAGGTATCCGCCAAGGAATCCGGGTACGAAAGGGCCGGCCGGCGTGCGGTAGATCTGCCAGTTGTGCGAGGTGGCGAGGAAGTGAGCGCTCAGTCCGAAGGTGAGCACCAGCGGGATCGCCAGCTCCCCCAGGCCGGCCACGCCAAGCTCGGCCAGGAATTCCCGGTACGCCTTGTCGATATCGAGGTCCCGGAAGACGGGGTCGTTCTCGCGCAGATCGAAGAAGTTGGCGTTGAAGTCGCGCCCCGATCCGACCGGACCGCCGACGAACGGTATTCCCGCGGCCCGCGCCGCCCGGCCGACGGGCCCGGCGTGCGAGTCGCCGAGCAGCAGGAACCTAGCGGGGGCGGTAGTAGTCGAGCACGGCGTCGTCACAGTACGGGTCACCTCCCTCCGCCATCGCGGCACCCCCGGCTGCTGGCCTTGGCCCGAAGGCGCCGAGGAAGTGGCGCAGCACGAACGCGACGCCCTCACCGGTCACGGTGCGCAGGTTCGGCTCGAAGTACCTGGCGCGGAACGGCGAGCCGGTGATCAGCTCGTACGACGGGAAGTAGTCGACATGGTCGAGCTCGGCGGCCAGCTCTCCGGCGACGGCCCTGAGCACCGACTTGGAATAGGTTGTGGCGACGAGCGCGTGCTCGCCGGTGGCGGTCGCGGTCAGCGGGACGGGCGACACGGTGAGCACGACGCGCAGGTCCGCCCTGGCGGTCCTGGCCAGCGAGATGGCCGCCGACAGGTCCTCATGGACGTCGGCGAAGGTGGCGTTGCGGAACGCGTGCCGCTGCTCGTCGAAGCTGCCGCGCACGGTCCCCGGGCAGCTCGGGTACACCGTGCCGGTCCTGGTGTCGTGCCATGCCTCGGTGAGGCCGAGCGTGAGCAGCAGGCAAGAGGAACGGCCGATGGCGCCGGCGATGGCCGCGAGGGTCAGCGCGCGTGCCCTGAGCATGGCCTGCTCCGACGGGTAGCCGTCGGGCTCCACGGACGGCCGGTACGGGTCAAAGTACCTGTCGTCCTGCGCCCAGGCATCGTCTGGCGGGGCGGCCTCGCCCAGCGCCCAGGAGAGCCATTGGCGCATCATCGCGGCGGTGTAGATATTGCCCGTGCGGAAGGAAAACTCGCCGTAGTGCCTGGCCCGTCGCTGCTCGGCGGTCAGGCCGGGCGGAGCAGGCTCGGCATCGTGCCAGTTCATCCCGGCTTCGAGCAACCTGCGGCCGATGTGGGCGGCGAAGCATGAGCCTGCGGTGAGTATCGGGTCGTCCTGCCCGATAATGAACTTCGGCTGCCACAGATCGGCGATGCCGACGGTGCTGGCCAGGGGGGCCACAGCGCCGCCTGGGACTCCGTCACCCGGGGAGACCCCAGACCCCGATGGCCCAGACCCCGATGGCCCAGACTCCGATGGCCCAGAACCCCCCGCAGCAGGCTCGGCCACCGCCGTGCGCCAGAACGACCGGGACGGTAGCGACTGATACGGGTTCGCGTGCTGGCCGGACAGCTCGGCGATGACGAGGCCGGCGATGTCGGCGTCGTGCGGGGCG